>SFTR01000007.1 GCA_004560915.1 bacterium
GGTTTAGCAGTATTACTTATACTTGCATTTTTACTAGGAATTATATATTTAGTATTTTTAGTAATTAGAAAAATATTTAAGTTTAAAAAAACTTTAGTAGAGCAAGAAAGTTTATTAGAGGAAGTGGCTAAACTTGATAGGGATGTTATTAGACTAAATCAAGAAAAAGAAGAGTTATATGCTTTGAAAGTTTCACAAATTGGGCTTAAACCTCAGGAAAGTGCTTTGAATATAGATATGCCTAGTGATGTTAAAACTTCTAGCGAGAGTGGTAATACTGAAGGTGAAGTTAGTGAAGGTGAAGAATCATCAGCTGAAATGATGACTGAAGCAGCTAATGGAAGTCGTTTCTTCAAGTTAACTCAAATTGATGAAGAGTATGCTGGTAAGGAACCTGAGAATTTTGGTAATACATTTACTCTTGAAGAATTATGTGATACATTTAGAAACTTTGCTGCTAGTCGTATGAAATTATATTATAAAGTTAAAATCATTCGTTTGTTTGTAGCAGCTCTTGGTGCAACAAGACTTGTAATCTTACAAGGTATCTCTGGTACTGGTAAAACATCTTTACCTTATGCTTGGGGAAAATTTATTAGTAGAGACGCAACAATAGCTTCAGTTCAACCATCATGGAGAGATAGAACAGAACTATTTGGTTACTTCAATGAGTTTACTAAAAAGTTTAATGAAACTGAAGTATTAAAAGCTATGTATGAAGCAAGTTATAATGATGAGATGTATTTAACAATACTAGATGAAATGAATATTGCTCGTGTTGAATACTATTTTGCAGAAATGCTGTCAATATTAGAAATGCCTTCTCGTGATGAATGGGTAATAGATTTAGTACCTAATGTATGGCCAAACGATCCTAAACATTTACCTGATGGTAAACTTAAGATACCAGGTAATATGTGGTATATAGGAACAATCAATAACGATGATTCAACATTCATGGTTACTGATAAAGTATATGACCGTGCGATGCCTATAGATATTAATGATAAAGGTCAACCATTTGATGCACCTGATACAGAAGGTATTAGAATTAATAGTAGTTACTTAGAAAGCTTATTTAATAAAGCTAAACAAGAACATGCTGTTAGTCAAGAAACACTTGATAAACTAGAAGATATGGACAATTATGTTATTGAACATTTTAGACTTGCGTTTGGTAATCGTATCGTAAAACATATTAAAGAATTCATTCCAGTATATGTAGCATGTGGTGGTACTGAGTTAGATGGATTTGATTATATACTTTGTAAAAAAGTGCTTAGAAAGTTTGAACAATTAAACTTGTCATTCATTCGTGATGAGATAGATGGATATGTTAAATTCTTAGATAAAACATTTGGTAAAGAGAATATGAGTGAATGTAAAGAATATTTAGCAAGACTTAAGAAAGCAATGTAGAAAGGATTAAAAGATGAATAAGAACGAATTATTAAATTTATTAGATGATACAGATAATTTAGCTATTGAACAATTTATTGGTTCTAATGAATCTAAAGTAGTAGTTAATTCATCTTTTCAAAGTGTAGAGTATGATTACTCTTGGATAGATAAAATAGAAGAAACTCTTGTATATTTAGATAATATTATTAGAAATCCTAAAAGATTCATTATGCAAGAAGAAGAAATAGTTCCAGTTGAGAAGGCTAAGAAGATTAGTCAAGAAACTATTAAGCATTTAGCTCAACATACTGACTTGATACAAGATGTTAGTGAAGATGGGACTATAACACCTAGTAAAGTACTTAATGTAAATAAAGAAGAAAGTTTTGATATTTATGAGAATAGATTCGTAATATCATTATTAAATAACCTTAATTATTTCTTTAAACTTAGAAAAGAAGCTACTGCGAGTGGTAGCTATGCTAAAAAGAAAAGAATAATGACTTATGATGGTAAAACTAAATTAGGAAGTGATGAAGTTAAGATAACACTTAATATGGAAACTAATTCATTTGAAGATTTAAGTGGTACATCATCAAGCGGAGAAAGTGTTGAACAAAGACTTGCTAAGATAGAGTTAGTAGTAGCTGACTTCTTAAAAACACCTTTTGTTAAGGAACTTGCAAACGCTGCTCCTGTAAAAAGTCCAATTAGAAAGACAAACACTATTCTTAAGAATCCAAACTTTCAAAAAGCATTAGAGTTATGGGAATTTATAGAACAATATGATGTTAAAGATAAAAAAGAAGTTAATGATTCTCATGAAAAAGTAGATGATGAGAAGACTAAGAATAGAATGGATATGGCATTCTTCTTAGATTACGTAATACTTAATGAAAGTGACTCTAATAAGACATTTAAAGAAGATAAAATTAATAGATATGCTCTTCGAAAGTTAATAAATGACTTTATGATTAATAATAGAAAATATTCTGAAAAAGAATTTAAAAAAATACTTACTGAAGAGTTTAAAATGGCTCATCAAAGAGAGTTAAAAACAGATAAAGAAATTATTAAGAAGTTTAAAGGGCTTCTTAAAGGATATAGAAAGAATAAACAAGATGCATTTGCATATTTGAGGTAGTTATGGATAAAGAACAAAGCAAGAAAATTTATGTTACAGTTTATAAACTTATAGCTATAATTGTATCTATATTTGTTTTTTCTTATGCTTGGTTTGTTCATGAAAGTGATAATAATCTTGAAGGAGTTAATATAGGAACTGCTAAAACTAATAACATTATGATTTCTGAAGATGGAAATGATGGATGGAGTAATTCATTTAATATTGATGTTGGTGAAGGATTTAGATTTAATAATGAAGTTACTAGTGATGGTATAGAGTTTTATAAAGCTAATCTTAAAGATGAAGAAGGAAATCCTTTGAGTTTTACTAAAGCAGAACTTAATGAAGACTATTTAGAATTTGATATTTGGTTTAAGAATGATAGTTCTATTAAGTTATTTTTAGAAGATGATTCTTCTGTTTATCCTGAGTGTGGAACTAGTAAAGATGATTTGTTATTATATCCAGAAAGTGAAAAAAAGATTGATGATATTGTAAGAGCTAGTGCTTATGGTGACTTTAGTAGAGACTTGATTGCTGGAGCTGTAAGAGTCGCATTTATAAGATATACATTTAATACTGAAACAAATAGTTTTGAACTTGAAGATGAACCTGTTCTAGTGTGGGCACCAAATAAAACTTATGAAATAACTGAGAATGATGGATGGTATAGTGCTAGTATTGATTCAAAGAATAGCCAAAATTATAAATATATAAAAGTACTTAATAGTTCATCTTTTACTGAAGCAGATATACCAGTTTTAAAAGATGAAATAAAAGCATCATATAATGAAAAGATGGCTAATGGAGATCCAGTACTTGTATCAATAGATACAGAAGATGGTCTTGAAAAAAAAGTTGGTCTTAAAGTAAGAGTATGGGTAGAAGGTAATGATAGAGATGCAGTTAGTGCTCTTAAGGGTGGAATTTTTAAAATAAATTTATCATTCTTAGGACTAGCAAAGAGTGAAAACTTAAATGTACCAAGTGTAAGTGTTAATGAAATATCAATGATGGTAGATGGTATAAATGAACATATGGAATATTCAATTGATGGTGGAGAAACTTATACTAAATATACAAATATGGTTACATTTGATAAGAATAGTACTGTATATGTAAGATACTTTGAAACAGCTGATATTTTAGCTTCAAAACCTGTTATTCTTAAGTTTGGGGGTGGAAACTAATGAATAAGAAAATAATTATTAAAATAATATTACTTATTGGTTTTACAGTAGTATTATTTATGACAAGTTATGCTTGGTTTCAAGATAGATCAAATCCTCAAATAAATCTTTCAAATATACAAGTAAGTGCTGCTGAAGGACTAGTTATAAAGCTACAACCTGATTCTGCTGCTAGAAGTGTAGTAAACTTAAATAATATGTTAGATAACTTTGATGAATTTGAACTTAAACAAGTATCTAGTGTAGATGCAGCTAACTTCTATACAATAGACTTTAATGAAGGTTTATCAATGACTGATCCAGAGTTTATACAGTTACCAGCTAGTGATGGTAGTGTATCTCAAATGATAGAGAATGGTTATGTTGATTTTAACTTCTATTTACAAACTGAAGATTATCCAAAGCATGTATATATTCATAGAGATACAAAGATTACTGGTCCTGCTTGGGATGCTCTTAGAATAGCTATTACGTATCCTACATCGAGTACTTCAACATCAACAATAATATTTGGTAAAACACCTGAAAATGGTATTACTGATGCATATACAACTAAAGCAATTATAAAGACTGGCAAATTTACTTTTGGTAATATACCTAGTGAATTTTCAACAAATCAATTAGTTCGTGACTTTAGTTTTAAAGATGGTGGTAGAGGTACTAGTGATACAGATAACATTGATTTAAATAAAGTATTATTCACAATACCAAAGAATTCAAGAATACAAATAAACTTAAAGATATGGTTAGAAGGAGGAGATGTGGATTGTACTAATGCCCTTGCTTCTTCAATAGTAAATGTGTTATTTAAGTTTGGAAGTGCGAATGAATTACTTGCAGCTCCAGTATTAACAGGAAACGCAAACTATACAATAACTGGACTAGATACTACAATGGAATGGGCTACTACTAATGATGCAAATACAGTATGGACTAAAGTAACAGATCCAAACCAACAATTCACTGGATATCAAAGTGTATATGTAAGAATTGCTGAAGTGGTTGGAGTATCACCTGAGAGTTATGCAACACTAGTTACATTTGGGGGTTAAAAATGAAAAAAAATATATCAATAATATTAAATGTATTAATAGTAATTATGCTTCTTGGTATTACATATGCTTGGATGCAAACAGAACCTTCTTTAGGAGAAAATATTGAATATAATAGAGACTTTTACATAACAGATAGTGATATAGATGTTAAGTTATATGCTCTTATAAATAATCAATATGTTCTTCAAGGACAACAAAGTGATGATGCATTATTAACACTTGATGAGATGTATCCTGGAAAAATACAAAGATATAGATTTGAACTTACTAATAGAAATCAAGTAGCTGCGAAAGTTAAAATAGTATTTACTGAAATAACTGGTAATATTAACTTAATGAAGAATTACTTAAAGATAAGTGCTACTAACCCTGAAATGTTCTCATTCATGTTAAATGATAGACTTGAACATAATGAAGAAGATGATAGATACTTCTTTGATTTTAGTAAGAGTGTTACAATACCAGCAAACTCAACACTTGATTATTATTGGAATTTAGAAATAGATATAGATGCACCTAATGCATTACAAGCAACATCACTTAGAATAAATAAAATAATGTTTATTAAACCATAGAAAGGATATATATGAAAAAGGTATTACTTAAAATATTAGATGTTATTAAAATAATTCTATTAGTATTATTAGTTTTATTTGTAATATTTACTGCATATCAAAAGATTATGCCTAATAATCCAAGTGTTTTTGGATTTAGAACATATTCAATAATAACAAATAGTATGTATCCTAAACTTAAAAAGGGAGATGTAATACTTATAAAAGAACAAAAGATGGATAGCTATAAAGTAGGTGATATAGTTACATTTAAAGGAATGGATGGAGACTTAAAAGGAAAAATAGTTACTCATCAAATAGTAGGAATAACTAAAGAAAATGGTAAGAGAATATTTTATACTAAAGGACTTAAAAATATATCTGATGACCCAGCTGTTTATGAAGAACAAATGCTTGGTAAATTCATATATAAATTCTTTATATTTAGTATAATAGAAAAGATAATGGAAACTAAGATAGGTTTTGCATTAATAATAATTATTCCACTAGGATTTATATATTTCTTTGAAATAAAAGATATAATAAAGGATGTTAAAAAGATAAAAAATAAAGAATAGGAGTAAGCATGAAAGATAGCATTAATAAAATTTATAGTGCGATAGTCAATTATATGATTGATTTCTTTCATATTGCTCAAAAGAAGTGTAAACGTAAGATAAAGAGAATTAAAAGGAAACTAAGAAAGTTCTATTATTATGAAATACTTGGTGTAATAGTAGTTTCTGTATACTTTTATAGATTCTTAGAAGATGTTTATAATTTAAGATTCTTAAAAAATTTTAGAAGTAAAAGTAAATTATACTTATGGAAGTTTAAAAATTGGTGTCATGAATATTATAAAGCATATAAAAAGTATTTAGAGAATGCTAACTTAAAAAATAATGAAAAGATAAATGGCATAAAGAGTGAGTATTCTAAATATATGACTCCTAGAATAATGGCTAAAGTAGGAGTACTTGCAGTACTTAGTGTATTCTTAATATATGATGCTTATAGTTGGTTTTATAATGAATATGTAAGTAAAGGTACTGAGATTGGACTTGGTACTGTTGAACATATAGTTAATCAATATGATAAGAATGGTACTTTAATTGGTACAGAAGGAGATACTGTTACAGTAGTACGTGAGACTGATTTAAGTAATATGTTTAAGAATACTAGATATATTGAGATAAAGAATACAGGGTCATTAAATATAGATTATAACTTATCATTTACCTTAGATGGAACTATGTCAAATGCTGGAGTTTTATATTATAGAGTAATTGATATAACTGATGAAGTATTAAGTAGTACTGTTACTAGTACTAATGATACTAAGTTAAAAGCATACGCTGCATTAAATCCTACACCTGAGAATCTAGAAACTGATGCTTTAAATCCAGTATCAAATTTAACAACAATACCTCAAATAATTATTAAAGGTGAAATAGATAAAGATAAAGATGATGATGAAAATAACTATAGATACTTTAGAATAGATTATGGTATGTATCAAACAGTTAATTCTTCATTATATAGTGGAGCATCAGTAAGCGTTCATGCGAATGTTTATTGTACTCAAAGAGGAATAGATGCAAGTCTTGCGAGTGAAGGACAAATATGGTTAGTTGAAAATGAAACTCAATTTAGAGATGCAGTACTTAATGCTCTTAGTGGTGATACGATTAAACTTGCTGATGATATAACAATAGACGGAAGTGTTGATTTTCAAAGAAGAGTACATTTAGATACAGGTGGATATAACTTACATTTTACCGGAGACCTTGTTTATGACTTTGTGGAGATGGGTAAACTTAAGATAGATACATCTTCTGGCGGTAAGATAGATGTAGACGGGAACTTATATATAAATACACCTAAGAGTCAAATACATATAGTTGGACTTAATCAAGATTATGATATATTTGTTGGTAAAGAATTTACTGTTAATGGTATACAAAATGAAGAAGAAGATGGTGTACTTTTAGAAGCAGTAAGAATTGTTAAAAATAAAGTTGGTAATATACCAGTAGATATAATAGTTGAATCAAATACACGTTTAACTATTGCACCTAATGTGGAAGTAGGCTATGTAATAGGAGCAGATGGTTCAACAAATATAGAGATCTTAAATAATGGAACAATTACTCAAATACAACTACAAAACATGAAATTAATAGATTCATTCTCTAAGTATCAAATATATGTATATAACTTAAATACAATTCTTGGAGTATTAAATGGACCTTCAATTATGCTTCCATCTAACTCAACTCCTTATACTGGACCTAATACAGGTAATACATTAATTATAAGAGGAGTATCTTCTAATAATATTACAGTAGGTGGTTCTGATCATTTTACTGGGGATGATATTAATCAAGGTGCTCCGGAAGACTCAGTAATACCAATACAAGGAGAGGTAGATTCATATTATGTATATATTCGTGATAATAATGAATCATTAGAAAAACTATTAAAAGCATACTTTGATGATATAGATCCTACTACTACTATAGAGAATATTTACAATATTAAAAAGTTAATAATATATACAATAAATACAGCATATTTTGAAAATGAAGACTTTACTTATATAGCCAGTGATGAAATGCATTCTATAGAATATTTAGGTCTTGCGAATGCTACTATAAGTGATGGAACTACTATTAATAAGATTGCTAATGATACATTAAAAGATAAGACTTCTTTAAAAACATTAATACTTTCTAAGACACTTTCTACTATAGGAAGTAATGCATTCCTTAATGTTAATTTAGGTCGTGTAAGTAATGGAAGAAATTTTACATTCTTATCAATACCATCTACTGTTACAAGTATAGGAGAAAATGCATTTAAGAATGCAAGATATGTTAAGTTTGAAGGACAAATACCTCCTAGTGTAGGAAATAATGCTTTTAATGATTCAAGCAATGGAACTAAGTTCTTTGTAAGTCAAGGTGCAATTGAAACATATAGAAACACTAATAATATAAATGAAGCATATGTTTATTATCATGCTGAATTAAGTGATAACAAACAATATTTTGTTTATGATTATAATGATGGATATGGAATATCATACTTTATAAATAGTGTTTCGGTAGGAAGTAGTATAGTAATACCAAATACTATAACTAAGTCTTCTGTTACTAAGAATGTTACAGCACTTGGATATAATTCATATAGAAATTTAAATACACCAAGTACTGGTACTAAGATTACAATACCTTCAACTGTTACATTAATAGATTCATATGCATTCTATAGTGATAATATTCTTGAAATAAATTTAAGTGAAGTTAAGACTATTAATTCTTATGCATTCTATAATACAAAACTTACTACTTTAGTATCAAATAAACTAGATTATATAGGAAGTTATGCATTCTATCAAAATCCAATTACATATATAAGTGTTCCTAATGTTACTCAGATAATGCCATATTCATTTATGAATAATATAACTCTTTATGAGATGGATCTTGGTACTGTTAAAGTAATAGGTGATAAAGCATTTTATAATTGTCCTCAACTTGGTAGAGTATGGTTTAATAATTTAACTACTAAAGTGGTTAACAATGGTAAAAGTATTGATTTGACTATTGGAGAAGATGCTGTATTTACTAATTGGGGAATGTACTTAGATGGTAGACTTAGAGTATATGTTCCATCAGGTACAGACTCAGAAGGATTTGATTACTTAGAAGGATATAAGAAATTATTTGATGGTAATGATGCATTTGTTTATCCTAAAGGTACAATAATTGGAAGTTATAAACATGTAGCCATTCCATATGACTGGGGTGAATATAGTGTACGTGGAGTTACTAAGAAGAATGCTCAAGGAGAAGATGTAACTGCTTATGAAATAATAGAGTATCACGGAGCTGATCTTACAAGTAGTTATCAAATACCTGATGTTATAGTATCTGATGAAGGACTAAGTGCTACAATAAGTGGTAACTCATGGCAAAATGGTAGTGGTTATAGATTTGGTGGTACACTTACTATTAAAAATAATACAACTGCTACTATAAATGACTGGACAGTTAGAATTAATCTTCCTACCGGTGTTACTTGGGGATCAACTTATACTGGAGCTAATGAAAACGTAAATGGTAACTTACTTGTTCTTACTAATAAAGACTATAATGGAACAATAAATGCAGGTGATTCTAAACAAATATCATTCTATTATGATATGTCAAGTCAAAGTTTAAGTATTGGAATACTTAGTGTTTACTCTTCAACAAGTCCTTTAATGAATATTATTTCAGTAGGTGAATATGCTTATAGACATACATTATCTTCATCAAATCAAACTATAGATTTACTTGCAAATAACTTAATAAATATAGATAATCATGGTCTTGAAAATATTAAAGTTAAATCACTTACTTCAGAAAGTTTAATATCTATTGGAGACTATAGTTTATATAATACGGGTCTTCAAACAGTAGACCTTCCAAATTTAAATTCAATGGGTAAATATGCTATGTCAGATATGGATACACTTTATAGTGTTAACCTTGGTAATATTCAAGTAATGGGTGAGAATGCTATTAGTAATAATCCAAATCTTGAACAAATATTTATAGGAACTACTAATACTGATAATATGTCTGTTCATAGTACCGCAATGAATAATATAGGTACGAATGCTAATAATAGACTTAGAATATATGTACCTAGTGATAAAGTTGAATTCTATAAAGCTTTATTTAGTAATTATCAAGATTATATATTCCCAACTGGTTATATAGTTGGAAGTTATGTAAATACACCAATACCTTATGATATAGGAGAGTACTCAATACATGAAGTAACACTTAAAAATAGAAATAATGAAGACGTTACAGGTTGGGAAATTATAGAATATCACGGAGCTGATATATCAAATACATTTAATATTCCACTTACATATACAGTTAATGGAGTAACAAAAGATGTTATATCAGTTGGTGACTATGCATTTAAACATACTACTGTTAATGGTAGTGGTGGAAGTGACATAATAAATGATAAACTAATGAAGATAGGTGAACATAGTTTTGAAGGAATAACTGCTATTAAATCATTTACTTCTAATAGTTTACTTGATATAGGAAGTTATGCATTTAATAAAGGTGGTCTTGTATATTTAGAAACACCAAATCTTAGAAGTATGGGCTCTTATGCTTTGGCTAATATGAATACACTATATAAAATAAACTTAGGTTCTGTATATCAAATGGATACTAATGCTGTGTATGCTCTTCCAAATTTAGTTCAAATATTCTTTAGTCCAGGTAGTGAAAAGAGAACATTTGATCAATATGCATTTACTGATGTTGGAACACTTACTAATAATAGAATTAGGTTCTATGTAGGAGCCTCTAGTACATCTACTGAAGTTAAAACACCTAATAATGTTAATATAAATGTTACTGATGATTGTAGAAGAAGTCAAAGTGGTAATGGTACTAATAGAAGATATACTTATGTATGTACGGTTACTGTTAATAATAATTCAGGTCATGATATAGAGGCATGGACAACATCTGTTACTCTTGGAAATACAACTCTTCAAACAGCAACGAATGTATTATATGAAGCATCAAGTTCTAGAATAATATTTAATAATACTTCTAGTAATGGCTCTTTAGCTGCTGGAGCAAGTACAACATTTACTTATACAGTTAGAACTACTAATAATAGTACTTGGTCTAGTTTGTACAATCATTTATCTAGTTCAAGTGGTATATATTATACAACTACTATAACAACTTCATCTGACTATTTAACTGATGTTTATGCTTCATCATTTAGAAAAGAATATAAAGATTATTTCTATGATTATGGAACTATAATGGGTACTTATGTATCAACTAATATTCCATATAATATAGGAGAATATAGTGTTATATTAAGAGAATATATTACTAAAGATAATGAGACTATTACTGGACTTGAGGTAGTTGAATATCATGGTGCTGATTTGGATTCTACTTATTTGATACCTACAACTCTTACAGTGAATGGTCAAAGTTATGATGTTATAGGAGTAGGAGATAGAGCATTTAGATGGGCTTCTATGAGTAGTGGTGGATCATTTGATATAGTTAATACTAATTTAAGATATATAGCTGATTATGCATTCTATAATTTACAGGGTGTAAGAGAATTAAATGTTCCGAATGTTGACTATATTGGAGAATATGCTTTATTCAATAATAAACTTTATAAAACAACAACTACTAAACTTGTAGAACTTGGTAATTATGCTTATGCTAATAATACATCACTTAATTATGTAAATGCTGGTCCTGTTACTAGTATTGGTGAAGGTGCATTTTATGGATGTACTGGTATGGAACAAATGTATTTTGCTTCAACTAATGCTGATACTCAGGCAAGTGGTATGAAGATAGGAGTTGGAAGTAATGCATTCTATAATGTAGGTACTATTATTGGTAAACGTTTTAGAATATATGTTCCAGATGGAAAAATAGGTACTTCTAATGTTACTTATCAAGAAGCTTATAAGAATACATTCCCATCTAATGTTAAAGATTATATTTATCCAACTGGATATATAATTGGTAGTTATAAGTTTGGTACTCTTCCTTATGATATAGGTGAATATAGTGTTCGTGAAGTTACACTTAAAAATATGATGAATGCTGATGTGACTGGTTGGGAGATCGTTGAATATCATGGACCTGATGTTACTTCTTCATTTGAAATTCCTAATGAGATAACTGCTGGTGGTATTACTTATGATGTAGTATCTATTGGTACTTATGCTTATTATGGAGTAGAAGTAGTTACTGGTCAAAACTGGATAGTTAATCTTCCTAATAGTGTTGTACTTATTGATGATTATGCATTCTATCAAACAGATGTTACTAGAGTTAGCGGTAACCAAATAACTAGACTTGGTAAGTATTCATTTGCTGATTGTGAAAAATTAACTAATGCTATATTTAATAGTGTAGTTGTAGCTGATGATTATTGTCTTTATAGTTGTGGTTCTATTTCATATATTCAATTTGGTACTGGTACTACTGATATTAATGATTATGCTTTATATAATCCATATCAGGGTGGACCAACGACGACATTAAGCATGCAAGTTAATAGTGTTCCAAATACTGCTTCAACAGCACTTCCAGGATATGAAAGAGGATTCTTAGGATTATGGTATAACTCACACTTTACTTATTCTGTACCTTCTAGTGTTGTTAATGACTTTAGAGATGCTACTCCATGGAAATATCATAATTATTCAAGTGCTCAATATTCTTCAGATTTCTTATATATACTTAATAACAATAATGAAATTAAGATAACATCTTATACTGGTAATGCTGCTTCGGTAACTATTCCTAATACTTTAGATGTAAATGGTAGAAGTTATAATGTTACTAGTATTGCTGCTGATGCATTTGATGGAAATAGATATGTAACAACGCTTACGCTTCCACAATATTTAAATGATATACCAGATGGATTCTTAGATGGAAATAGTAATATAAGTAATTTAAATGTTAATGCAAATAATACAACATTCTCAAGTACTAATGGAGTTCTTTATAATAAAGATGCAAGTATACTTGTTAGATATCCTAATGGAAAGACTGCTATGACATTTACTATTCCAAATACTGTTAAGACTATAGGTTATAGATCATTTGCTAATCAAACTAATATAAGTACTATTTATATGAGTAGTGCACTTGAAAGTATTGGAGCTTATGCATTTGATGGATGTACAAATTTAATAACTTATTATTTCTATACAGACGTACCAAAGTTAACTCAATTTGATACATTTGCTACTTCATATCAATTACAAATGTATGTTCCATCTACAGCTATTGATAATTATAGAAGTGATACATACTTTAAATCTTATAGTAGATATCTACAAATAAATTAAAACAAAAGTATTAATTTACTTTTGTTTTTAAATTTATAAAAAATAATTTACTGTAGAAGCAAATTATGGTATATTATTGTTAGTGAAGTACCCGACCCCCTGAGTCGGTGCCACAAAAATAATTTTTGTTTAGCCTAACTCATTTAAGTTAGGTTTTATTATTTTCTAAGTTGTTGTTTAGTTAAAGATAATTAATAAAATAATAATTACTAGAAGAACTAGTATTAGTAGATCTTTTTTCATTATTATACCACCTCCGTTTAAGAACACCTAATATGAAGTATTCAACCAAATGAGAGATGGCACCTAAACAGGTACTTTGTGATGTACTTTATCATATAGAAAATTCTATGTCAAAAGTATAATGATTTAATTTTAATTTAGAGATTAAGTACAATAATTTATTTTTTCTATAAAGATATAATTTATATTATGTAGTTAAGTTTATAGATTATTTTTAATTAAAAATTCATAAAGTTTTAAAGATTTAAAAATAATTTAAATGTTTGCTTTTCTAAGAGTTGTGTTAATGTTATAATGGTTAAGAGGTAATTAATATGATGTTAAATAATAAACAATTAGAAGCAGTTAATCATAAAGATGGACCTTGTTTAGTTCTTGCAGGTGCAGGTAGTGGTAAAACAAGAGTATTAACTGAAAGAATAATAAAATTAATAGATGAAGGAGTAAGTCCATATAATATACTTGCGATAACATTTACTAATAAAGCAGCTAAAGAAATGAGAGAAAGAGTAGAAGCTAAAATAGATACTATTGCTGACTCAATATTTATAGGTACATTCCATTCATTTGGACTTAGAATATTAAGAGAAAATTATAATGATATAGGATACACATCAAATATAACAATACTTGATACTGATGACACTAAAGCACTAGTTAAAAGAATATTAAAAGAGAATTCTTATGATCCAGCTAACTATGATATAAAACATATTTTATCTAGAATAAGTAGTGCTAAGAATGATGGATTAAGTCCTTTAGAATACTCTAAATTATTTTTAAGAGATGATGATAGAGTAATATCTTTTGTATATGAGAAATATCTTAAATTATTAAAAGAAAATAACTCAGTAGATTTTGATGATTTATTATTAAAACCAGTAGAATTATTTAAAAAACGTAAAGATATACTAGAAAAATATCAAGAAAGATTTAAATATATTTTAGTAGATGAATATCAAGATACTAATAGTATTCAATACGAATTATGTAAATTACTTGCTAGTAAATATCATAATATCTTTGTAGTAGGAGATGCTAATCAATCTATATATTCATGGAGAAATGCTGATTATAGAAATATACTTAATTTTGAAAAAGATTATAAAGATGCTAAAGTAGTTCTTTTAGAAGAAAATTATAGAAGTACTAATACAATACTTAAAGCAGCAAACTCTGTAATTAAGAATAATCGTGAAGGTACTAAATTAAATCTTTGGACATCCAGTGGAGATGGAGAAAAAATAGAGTATGTAAGACTTGAAGATGAAATTAAAGAAAGTTCGTTTGTTATTAAAAAAATAAAAGAAATGATTGATGAAGGATATAAATATAGTGATTTTGCAGTACTTTATAGAACTAATGCTCAAAGTAGAACAATTGAAGAAGCTTTTAGAAGAAGTAATATTCCATATAATATTATAGGTAGTTATTACTTTTATAGTAGAAAAGAAATTAAAGATTTAATTGCATATTTAAATTTGATATATAACTCAAATGATTCAGTTAGTTTAGAAAGAGCAATTAATACACCTAAAAGAGGAATAGGTACTAAAACAATAGAAAATATTCGTAGTAAAACTCGTGAAAATAATATATCTATGTTTGATGCGATAGAGTCTGGTAAAGAACTTGAATTTAAAAAATTAATACTTGAATTACAAGAAGATGCTAAAACATTAAGTTTATCAGAATTAATAGAAGATGTGCTTGTGAAAAGTGGTTTAAGAAGAGAATATGAACTTGATAAATCACTTGAAAGTGATTCTAAGATAGAAAACTTAAATGAATTTAAATCAGTCGCTGTTGCTTTTGAAGAAAGTGGCATATATGATTTATCAACATTTTTAGAAAACATTTTATTAGTAAGTGATGAAGGTCAATATAAAGAAAATAAAGAAAATGTTAATTTAATGACATTGCATTCTGCGAAGGGACTTGAATTTAAAGTTGTATTTATTCTAGGAATGGAAGAAGGAATATTCCCTCATAGTAGAAGCTTTGAAAGTGCTAGTGAACTTGAGGAAGAAAGAAGACTATGTTATGTAGGAATTACTAGAGCTAAGAAAATTCTTTATTTATTAAGTGCTAGACAAAGAACAATATTTGGTAAAACTAGTGGTACAGTTGAAAGTAGATTTATTAAAGAAATAGATAATGATTTAATTAATAAAACTAATATGTCAGTTAGACCTGATGATAGACCTAAGAGAACACTTGGAAATATGTATAATTCTAATGTAAGCAGTGATGGAATAAAAGCAGGAGATAATGTTATACATACAGTATTTGGAGAAGGTGTTGTTGTTAAGATTACAGGTAATATTGCAACTATAGCATTTGCTCATGGAGTAGGTATAAAGAGTATAGCTGCTAATCATAAATATTTAACTAAGAAATAATATGTGTTATAATTAATTTAGGTGATGATGTGAATAAAAATTTATTAAGAATATTAAGAAATAAAATGTTAGAATATGCCTATTCATTAAATAAACTGGTTGCTCAATATGAAAGTATGAAAACTAGTGGTGCTAGCATTAGTGAACTTAATGAAGTATCAACTAAGGCACATGATTACAATTCTAAATATAGTACTATTAAAAGTGAATATGAAAAATATGTGTCTAGTTATGAAAGATATATTTCCCTTGAAAAAACTGGTGGAAAAGCATTTGAAGAAGCACGTACTAAATTTTTAACTCTTGAATTATCTTTATCTTTTAAATATGAAATAGATGACGAGATAGAGAAAGCAAGAAAAGAGAAAAAACATGAAGAAACTGTACCTAATTATGACTCAGCTGTACCTGAAGATAGTGGTATAGCAAGAAAATAAGAATATGATATAAGACTAGAGAAATCTAGTTTTTATTTTTATTAAAATACCTATTTTTTTACCTTAATATTTGTTATAATAATTATTATAATAGAGGTGTATATATGTCACTATTTAAAGAAATGAAAAGTAGACAAATTCAGAAAAAAGCTAATGATTTCATTAAAAGCCTTAGTAATAAAAGTGAAAAAGATATAGAACAAGCATATTTAAATACTAAAGAATTTGAAAATAATGAAATAGTTTTAAGTTACTTATTTTTTCATCATCCTTCATTAATAAGAATATTACCATTAGATTTTCAAAAATCTAGACTTAATAGTAATCTTTCTATGTTTAGGTATGGTAGTGTAGAAGCACGTAAGGCACTAGTTAGTGATTGGCTTAAAAGTAATAAATTCTTTATGAATAGTAATGTTCTTGAATTAGATCCTGAAGAATATACTTCATATATTAAACTATATTTTAATCAACCTGATGATGTAGCTAAACTATATATGGAAGATTTAACTGAAGTATTAAAAGTACTTTCTAATAGTGATTTAAAAGCAACTGAAGCATTACTAGATAAAATAAAAGATAAACTTACTGATAGACAATGG
>SFTR01000114.1 GCA_004560915.1 bacterium
TTGTTCTCTGCTTTTGGTTCATTTGGAATTTTCTCGTTCTTTGGAAATGGGACAACATGGCCTTCAATCATTTGTGCTTCGATTGTTCTGTGGTGTGTCCCTACTACATCTACAGTTAAAACAGTTAGTTGTGAAGATGGATATAACCTAAGTAATGGTAGTTGTGTTAAAACTGAGACAATAGATTGCACTAGAAATTAGTGCTTTTTATTTTTATAAATGTTATAATCATGCCGGTGATTATATGAAATATATAAAAGTAATGTTTGGTCTTACAGCTGGTGCTAATAGTAGTTTTCATTATAATTTAGATGAAGTTACTGAGGCTAGAACTTGGAATCCAAATGCTAAAAGTGGTAAAGAATTCGGTGGTATTAACTTCTCTACTCCTGAAAAAATATTAAGATGGCTTCATAGAGGTGATACACTTTATGATGTAAAATTACCAGAAGATGCAGAAATTATTGATATAGTTGAATCTGCTACTCCTCATGGTGTATTTAGAGCAAATAAAGTAATAATCTCTAACCCAAGAAAAATAGATGATGATATGGCACTTCACTTCTATAAAATATCTACTATACCTGAAGAAGCATATTATAATGCTATGGGAGCTGTCGCAGTTATGAATTATAAAAAGACAGCACTTGCAATATTTAAAGATAAAGTTAATAAAAATAATATAGATGAAGTATTGGAAAATTGGAATAGCTTTGTTAATGGTAAAGAAGAGAGAAAAAACTGTAATGAAACAGTAAAACTTATTGATAAAATGTTAAACGATTTTAAAAAAGATAACTAAGGGAATAATATGTTTATTCCTTTTATTTTGGAGTTATGCTATAATAATTTTCAAATGGAGGTTTATTATGAAAATAATTAGAGGAGATAAAGTATATGTTCAAAATATTGATATAACTCATTTATTACCAGTTATATCAGCTCTAGGAATAAGTTGTTCAGGTGAAGCATTTTCTCAAATATTTGGACAAGGAGGAATCTTTATATGTTCTCCTGATAATCAATATCAATTTAGAGAATACAAAGGTAAAGAAGTTGTTGATTTCATTAAAGGACTAGATTATATAATTGATTATGATAGTGTAAAAGATTTATCTGATGATGAAATTATGACTATAGGTGAACAAATTTGTACTGAAAGAAATAGAATTGCTAGAAGATATAATAATTTATCTGAAGAAGAAGCTGAGAAGATATGTGAAAAAGTACATGCTAAAATAGAAGTTGCTGATTTTAAACTTGAGGGAATAAGAGATTATTTATGGTTTAAACAAGGTCATATTAAAGTTTCTTTACCAAATGGCATTGATTATCCAGAAGGATACAAAGGTAAGAGACCAGGTGTATTAAGTAGAATATTTAAAAAGAAAGATTAATTTATAAATAAATCACTAGTACTTAAGTATTATGTGATTTTTTTTGAAATAATATTTATTGTAGTAATAACATTCAGTAGTTATTTTGATATACTTATTTTATATTAAAAGGAGGAAACATATGGCATTAATTAAATGTCCAGAGTGTGATAAGAAAGTAAGTGATAAAGCTGAAAGTTGTCCTCATTGTGGATATTCATTTAAGAAGAAAATTGAAATCAATGATGATAAATTAAAAGAATTGAATAGTAAATGGAATAATAAATATTTAATTATTATACTAATTGTTCTTGTGATTGGTTATTTCTTATTTTTTAATGGTAGTAAAACTAACAATACTAATACTGGTAATGGTGGAAGTCCTACTACTGAGTTAAAACCAAATCAAAATGGTAATTATGAGTATAACCAAAATGGTAAATATTTTGAATTTCCAACTGATTATAAGGTATTTGTTGATAAGTCAGGTAGTATCTATGTAGGTAAAAGCATAGATAAAGATGGTGCTTTAATACCATATATTATGATTGAAAAGTATAAGAACTATACTGACCCTGCTCAATTATTAAATGAACTTACTAATGAAATTGCTAAAGAATATAGTGATGCAGTTATCACAATAAATATGCTTAGTTCTTATATTGGTGATAAGTATGTTTATGGTATTCAGTATACATATACTTCTAATGGTCATATCGTAGTCGATAATAGATATGCATTCTTAGTAGGTAATAGTATGTATCTTGTAACTACTAAAGAAGAAAACACTAATACAGCAGAAATAAATAATACTGGTGCTTTGATAATAAAATCATTAAAGGAGATGAATTAATATGGCATTAATAAAATGTAGTGAATGTAAAAAAGAAATTTCTAGTACAGCTAAAGTGTGTCCACATTGTGGATTTAAAAATGATAAGATGATTTGTCCTGAATGTGGATGTGAAGTAAAACAAAGTGATAGTGCTTGTCCTGAGTGTGGTTACCCTCTTCAAAAGAAGAATCCTCAGAGTATTATAAATGAAAATCTAGATAAAATAACTGGAGCTAAAAGCGAAAATTATGTAACATTTAAAGATCTATTTAAACATACTTTTGATAAACATACAGACGAAGAACTTGATGAAGTATTCATCTGTGGAGGAGAAAAAACTACTCCTGATGTTAAAGATATAGATCCTAGGAAAGCTAATGCTTGGGTATATTTTAAAATATTAATGTTTTTCTTAATTGCATATATACCAGTTAGAATTGGATTTATAAGTTATGGAAACGCTAACTTCTTACCTGCAATGATTATGCTTGCTGCTTTTGCTGTTCCAGTTACGATACTTATATTCTTTTATGAAATTAATATATTTAGAAATATTCCATTCTATAAAGTTATGAAATACTTTATACTTGGTGGTGGGCTTAGTTTAATACTTGCTATCCTATTCTTCTCACTTGACTTTAATACTGATATTACAACATTCTTTGGTGCATTAATGGTTGGTCTTATTGAAGAAGTTGCTAAAGCTGCTATAATTGCATTCTTCTTATTCAAGAGTAAGAAAAGTAATTATATATTAAATGGTTTATTAGTTGGTGCTGCTGTTGGTGCAGGATTTGCTGCTTTTGAAACTGCAGGATATATACTTCGATATGGTCTTAATGGTGGGCTTAGTACAATGCTTGGTGTTATTAAACTTCGTGGTTTCTTAGCTCCAGGTGGACACGTTGCTTGGGCTGCTATTGAAGTATATATCCTGCAGTTTCAAAAGCAGCAAATCCTGCACCAACAGCAGCACCAACT
>SFTR01000115.1 GCA_004560915.1 bacterium
AATTATCTTTTAGTTTGTAATATAGTATGTATTTAAAAGGGATTGTAAGGGAAAACTTTGTAAAGTGTTCACACAAACAAGTATAACTAAATATATCTAATTTTGTTCACACACTATCTGGAATTTCTTTCTTGTTTTATTCGTTCTCGCCTAATATAATCTTGCACACATTGAATAATAAAATCTTCAACATTTCCAGATTCTTTAACTCTACTTGGAATATATTTTTCTATTTTTTCATTGTGTATCTTTATATATTCTTTTTGATTTGGCTTTTCCTGTTGCAATATTTCTTCTATTTTTTCTTCTGTTAGGTTTCCTTCTTGTTCTAATTTCTTTAATCTTATTGCTTGACTTAAAGAAGGTGTTACCTCATCAAATTCAAATATATTTTCTACAACATATTGATTTTCTTCACTTAAATATGATAATTCTACTGCTGGTCTAAAAGCTATTCTTTTCTTATCAACTTGTTCTAACAATTCAGGTATTAAATAAGTAAGTCTAAGATATCTTCTTATATTTTCTCTACTTTCTCCAACCTCATTACCTAATATTTCATCAGTTCTTAACTTTGCCACCACTGGTGTCGAAGTTTCATTTTCTTCTAAATCCACTCTTTTCCCCTGATGTTTCATAGCTTCAAGTTTCATTTTATATGCAAATGCTTTTTCACTAGGCAATATTTCTTCTCTTTGAATATTACTATCTACCATAAGAATTGTTGCCTCATCATCAGTTAATTCTTTAACAATACATTTTATTTTATCTATTCCTGCAAGTTCACACGCTCTTTTTCTTCTATGTCCAGAAATCATTTGATAATTTCCTTCTCCTCGTTTTCTTACTATAACAGGTAATAAAACTCCATGTTCTTTTACACTTTTAACCATTTCTTCCATTTTATCATCATCTATAACTCTAAAAGGGTGGTCTGGAAATTCTCCTATTTTATATAGTTCTATTTCCTTTACCTCATCAACAACTGGATTATCTCTTTGTTCTTGACTTGTGAATAAATCATCTAACTTTGGAAGTACCATCTTTTTGTCTTGTTCTTTCATTCTCTAATACCTCCTTTGCTAAATTATTGTATGCGTTTGCAACAGGACTATTTTTATCAAACTCAAATATACTCTTTCCTGTTGATGTTGATTTTGCTGTATTTATTGCTTTGGGTATTTCAGCACCATATATTTTCACATATTGTCCATAATTGTCGATTAAAGTATCTCTTACATCTTTTGATAAATTTGTTCTTTTATCTACTAATGTAAGTAATACTCCACCTATTTTCAAATTAGGATTTATTTGTTTCTGCACTCTCGTAACTGTCTTTAATAAATGTCCCATTCCTTTTGCAGCTAGATATTCTCCCTGTACTGGAATTATTATCTTATCACTACAAGCAAGTGCATTTATTGTTATCATTCCAAGAGATGGCATACAATCTATCAATACATAATCATAGTTATCTTTAATACCTCTTATAGAATTTTTAAGCGTGAACTCTCTGCTCATTGCATTAACTAATGAAAACTCTATTGCTGATAAATCTAAATTTGCAGGAATTAAATCTACTCCTTCTTTATGATGAAGAATAGCATTTTCTGCATTTATTTCATTATCACATATAGTATCAGACATTAATGTTCCAATAGTATTCTGCAATTCATCTTGATTATAGTAACCCATACAAGTAGTTAAATCTCCGTTGTGGATCTGCATCAATTAGTAATACTCTTTTTCCTTGTTTACTAAGTGCAACTCCTAAACTAAATGTAGTTGTTGTTTTTCCAACTCCACCTTTTTGATTTGCTATTGCAATTATCTGACACTTTCCCATTCTTGCTCCTTTCCTCAAAAAAAGAGCTAACTCCTAAAAGCTAACTCTTGTCTTGAATATTTATTCCTCTGTTATTTCTTTATCATCTTGTAAATGAGTAGAAACATATATAAACTCCTCATCATCTGCTAATTTACCAAATAAATTGTTAAGTCCTGCAATAAAAGGTTTTATATCTTCTTGAACATTATAACTATATGAATAATTCAAATAGTATTCATTTAAATTATCATATAAAGGTACAATATTTACTAATCCTGGTCTTATCTTTTTTCTTAATATTACCCAATTAGGTATATCGTCTTTTATAATATTAACAATTTTATCTTCAGAAATTAACATTCTCATAATTCCATTCATTATATCTGAAAAGTCTTTTTCTTCATCACAAAATATTTTATTCATCATAGCACTCATTGACCTTACAAAATCTGATAAGTAATCATCTTTTATACAAGCAAAGCAATCAGTTTCTATTTCATCTAAATACCCTATTGCTGTTAAACACTCATAATAATTTGATGCCATAATATAATAAAATTGTTCAAATTCTTTCTTTAAGTTTCTTGAGTTCATCTTCTTTATATAAATACCTGTCTCCTTTCTTATAATCTCTTTAATCTTTTCTGTTTCTTTTTTAATTTTTTCATTATTTTTTGGTTTGTTGTTTTCATTTTTTTTCATTTTCTTTTTACTCCTTCCTTTTTGAAGGCAAAATAAAAAATCTAATATTTCTATTAGATTTCTTATATATGTTAGATATTATTTCAATAACTATAATATTTTATTTTTTCTTTAAATCTTTTGAATAATATATTAAATCAGTACAAGTTAGTTCTCCATCTTTTATTTCTTCTTTATAATTATCTATAAAGAAATTTTTAATTGTTTTCTCATATTTATCAAATCCCTGCTTAACATAGAAAGGAATATTATTCTCTGTTGTTCCTACCAACATTCTGTCATATTTCTGTTTATAATTACCACATAATGATTTTAAAAGTGTTTTTGCATAACCTTTATTTCTGTAATTTTCTTTTGTAACTATGTTTTTTAATTCTAATGTTTTTCTATCAATGTGCAAAATAACTGCAATAGAAATTAGCTCATCTTCTTTTTTTAATGCATATACATCAGAATCGTTCAAATACTTATGTATCATGTCTTTTGAAGGATCTGCCTCTAAAAGTAAGTCTATATAATCTTCTTTATTTTCTATTTTTTTAACCTGCATTCTAGGTTCTTTTGGTATCTCGTAACCATTGGTATTGCTGGTTTGTATAGGATTGCGGTTATAATATCTCATCTCCTCGCTAAAAACACATCCACAATATTTTTG
>SFTR01000116.1 GCA_004560915.1 bacterium
TTAGGAAAAGGAAATAAAGAAAGATTTACTATATTACCAGATGTAGTTATTAATCTTTTGAGATTATATTATAAAACTAAAAATATATGGGCTGTTATATTCTTACATAGTATATATGATTTTTGTTTAATGATAGGAGATTTAAACTTAATAAAAGATTGTACATTTAATACTCCAACAACTGGAATTGTTTTATATAATACATTTTCAACATTAGTACTTTCAGCTATAAATATAGTAGGTGCATTACTTGTTCTTAAGAGGACTAATTTAAAAGATGGTACTAAAGTAATAGATAAGAATGATAAGAGATTAGTAAGTATATTAATAACATTATTTGTTGTTCTTATGTTACCATTTCAAGTATTTATAGATGGTTATGAAGATTATCAAGTATGTTATGAATATAATAGTAAAAGTGTTAACTATAACGATATAGAAACACATTATCCATATCACAATAAATATAATATTAACTATACACAATAAGAATAATAATGATTTTACTGTTCTTGATTATAAAAATATTAAATCATTTGAAGTAATAGAAAATTTTAGTTCATTCTTAGTAGTAATAAATAGTACTGATACTGAAACTAAAATATATTATAGTAATTTCTTTAATAAGAGTAGTTTATCTAATACTCAAAGTTTCTTAGATGAATTTAAGAAGTCATTTAAAACATATGATTTACCATATATAAAAGAAATAGGTTATATGACTCTTATAAATGAGAACTATAAATATCCATTATTTATATCTGAAACTATGGATAAATATATTATTGATATAGATTCTAATCTTTATAAAGTAGAATATAATAAATAGAGTTTAAAAAACTCTATTTTTATGTTAGAATAATTTTTACTTTGGGGGATTTATGACTAATGTTAGTTTCGATGTTTACAAGCATATTATTGAATTAGTTATGTTAGATTATAGTGTCGATGAGATATCTAATTGTTTGAATTTAGAAAAGTCTTATATAATTTCTATGCTTAAGAAAATAAGAAGTGATATAGTTTCTTCTATGGATGAAGATAGTTTTTATTTGATTCCAATGATTGATAAGTCACTTGGTAAGAAAGTTAAAAATGTAACTAGAAATTTTGGTGGTTTTAAAAGAAATCTAATATTTGGTTTACTTTGTGATGGTAAGAGTTATTTTGAAATTATTAATGAACTTAATGTAAGTCCATCATCATATTTATCTTTACTTAGAACTATGTATATAGACTTATATACTTATGGCAGTATTGAAGAGAAGATATATCTTCCTTTAGTAAGAAATGCAATTGATGAAGTGTTATATTTACTTAAGAGTGATAGTATTATTAAAAAAGAACATATAGATAATATACCTAGAAGAGAGTTTTTAGTACAAAAAGGACTTAATAATGAAGAAGTTTTATCTCATTCATATGTGTGTGATACTTTTAGTTTAGAGAGTGATGATAAACTTGATTTTATTGTTATTAGTGATACTCATATAGGTAGTAGATTTGAAAATTTTGATTATTTAAAAAGAGTTTATGATTATGCATTAAGTCATGGTGTTAAATATATATTTCATGCTGGGGATTTGATTGAAGGGTGTTATTCTAATTATAGTAGATGTAAACGTAAATATATGAGTATTTCTTCTCAAGTAAATCATATTATTGAAGATTATCCATATGATAGAAGTATTAAGAATATAATTCTTCTTGGTAATCACGATGCTTTTCCGATAGTAGTTGATAACTATGATATAGCTGATACTTTGAGTAATAGAGATGACTTTATGCTTACAGGATATAGAAGTTCATATTTAAGACTTAGAGATGAATATATATCTTTAAAGCATGATATATCTAGAATGTTAAATGTAGTAGGGGATGCGACCGTACTTTTAAATTTCTTTGGACATAGTCATCAATATAGATGTTTATTTGATGGAAAGTATGCTATCTTTAGAGTACCTACGCTTGCTGATATGCCATCTAATTCATATACTATTGTTAATAGAGGATTCTTAGCAGGTAGTATAGATTTTGAAGAAAATAGAGCTAGTAATGTACTTGTTGATTTTATAAATTTTGATGATAAAGATACTATTAGTTTTGAAAGAAAACTTAATAAATAAAAAAACTTGAATTATTCATTATTCAAGTTTTCTTTTGTACTTAATATCATTGGTATTATGATAGGTCTTCTACCAGTTAATTCTATAACATAAGAGTTTATTTCTAAGATAATTCTATTTTTTAAGTCTGTTAGACTGAAGTTATCTTTTTCTAGTTCGTTTAGTGCAATTATATTTGTTTTGTCTTGTATCTTTTTAATTAAGTCTTGATTATCATTTACTACTACAAAACCTCTTGTAGTTATATTTGGCTCTAAGAGTAGTTTTTTATTTGTTAAATCTATATTTAATATAACAATAAGTACTCCGTCAGTAGACATTATCTTTCTATCTTTTATGATTGAAACACCAACGTCTCCGATTCTATTACCATCTACGTATATATCATTTATTGGAATTGATCCTTTTCTATATACAACTCCATCTTTAAGAGCCATTATATCTCCGTTTTTACACACGAATGTATTTTCTCTTGGTATATCACAAAGTACTCCTAGGTTTGTATGTGAAACAAGCATTCTATATTCACCATGCATTGGCATAAAATATTTAGGACGTATAAGTCTAAGTAGAAGTTTTAATTCTTCTTGTTTAGCATGTCCACTTGTGTGTACATCATATTCACTAGTATTAGTATAAACTTTAGCACCTTTTAGATATAATTTATTAATGATTCTATTAATAGACATTGAGTTACCTGGTATTGGTGAACTTGAAAATATAACAGTATCATCTTTCATAAGAGTTATATTTCTATCGTTTCCATTAGCAATACGTGATAGGGCAGCTAAAGGTTCTCCTTGACTACCTGTACAAAGTAAACATACTTTTGATGGAGGAAGTTTATTAGCTTCATCGCTTGTTATAAATATATCTTTATCTTTTATATAACCACATTCTATAGCTATTTCAATATTTGTATTCATACTACGACCGAATACTGCGATTTTTCTATTGTTTTCTTTACAAGTTTCTACGATGTGAGTAAGTCTATAGATGTTACTTGCAAATGTTGCTAAGATTATTCTTGATTCAGTGTTTGCTGCAAATATTTCACCTAAAGCTTCGTCTACTACTGATTCACTTGCTGAGAAACCTGGTGTTAATGCATTAGTTGAATCACTCATTAAAAGTGTAACACCTTCATTTCCAATAGCAGCCATTTTACCCATATTAGCAACTGGTCCGATAGGAGTTAAATCTATTTTGAAGTCTCCTGTTTCTACTATAGTACCATTAGGTGTATGTATAGCCATACCAAATGAATCTGGTATAGAGTGAGTAGTAGTGAAGAATTCAATATTAAAGTATTTAGTCTTTATATTTAAATCATCATTAACAGTTACCATTTTAGGACATGGTATATTTCTTTC
>SFTR01000117.1 GCA_004560915.1 bacterium
TAGTCTTCCTTCTACTATTTCAAGGTCACTAAGAATAAGTTCATAGTTTACTATTTCTATATCACGTACTGGATCTATTGTTCCTTCTACATGAATAATATCTTTGTTTTCAAAGCATCTAACTACTTGTACGATTGCATCTACTTCACGAATGTTTGCTAAAAATTTATTTCCTAAACCTTCTCCAGTAGAAGCACCTTTTACTAAGCCAGCTATATCAATAAATTCATATTGAGTTGGTATTACTCTTTCTGGCATATACATTTCATTAAGTGTTTCTAATCTTTTGTCTGGTACAGTAACTACTCCAACGTTTGGATCTATTGTTGCGAATGGATAGTTTGCTGCTAAAATATTTTTCTTTGTTATTGCATTAAATAATGTACTTTTTCCTACATTAGGAAGACCTATAATTCCTGCTTTAAGCGCCATATGTTACCCCCGGTAAAGTGCCAATTCCTATAGGTAGCCCAGTTAAGTACCAAGCTACTATTACTACTGCCCATATAACAGTTATGTATATTGCATAAGGTACCATATATTTTGTACTTCCAAATAGTGTAATTGTTTCATCACTTTTATTATATTTTTCTAAGAATGCTATATAGATTACATAGTATAAGAATAATGGTGTTAATCCTTTAGTTACTGAATCTGCTGCTGAGAATATTACTTGAGCAAATTCTGGGCTAATGCTTTCTGCCATTAGTACTGATACTACATTACCTGATAGCATGCTCCATTTTATTGTTGAACTTGGACAAAATATATTAACTATTGCAACTAGTGCAAATACTGTTAATATAAGTCCTATTCCTGAAAATTTAAGACCACCTATTATTTTAGATGTCCAAGCTACTAGAACCATGCCTATTCCACTTTCATCATAAATGTTAATGAATAATGAAGCGAAGAATAAAAGTACTAGTATATTTCCTATACCATCTAATGAGTATCCCAAACTTTCTGCTATATCGTTATTGTTCTTTATTGATTTTGTCATAAATCCATATCCAAGTCCTATTATTACGAATAATAGTGTTACTATGAATATAAATCCTTTATTAAACATAGAGTTTGCTCCAAAAAGCATATCTATATACATTGTACTACTTGAATCTAGTAGTAGTCCAGATAAAGGTAGTCCTGGTATTATCATATATATTACTATTAATGTATATAAGAATCCAGCTCCTAAACCTATTATTAATCCTCTTAATTCTTTATTAGTTATTTTAACTTCTTCATCTTCAACGTCTACTCTAGGTAGTTTTGGCATTATTTTCTTTTCTGTTATATGTGTAAATACAATTGATGTAATAATCATAACTGCTATCATTATAAATAATGCAAAGAATACGCCTATCTTATATTTAGGATCTGTTATATATGCAGCATTTAATGTCATTGTTAAAAGTTCACTATCGTTTGCTGACATAAATACATTTATACCATATCCAAATGAAAGGGATGCGAATGATGCTATTATTCCTCCAAGTGGATTTCTTCGTCCATATTTAAATAGTAATGCTCCTATTGGCAACATAACTACAAATCCAACTTTACCAAGTAGTGAGAATAATAAACTTAAAAATACTAATATAAATGTTATTGTATATCTTTTAGAATTTCTAGTTAGTATTGTGAAGAATGTCTTCATAAATCCTGTTTTTTCTAGAACTCCTATTCCTATAAGAACTATTATAAGTGCACCTAGTGGTTCAAAGTTAACAAATCCACTAACTGCTGTTGTAACTATGTGTTTTATACCTTTTGTACTAAATAAATTTTTAACTTCTACTACGTTGTTAATAAGTTCACTTGAAGCTCTATTAACCGTAGTATATTCGCCTTGAACGTTAATAAGATGTAAGAAACCACTTAATAGAATAGTTACAGAGATTAAAATTATAAAGGTCATTATAGGACTTAATTTTAATTTCTTTTTAAACATTAAATTTCCTCAACTTTCTTTAGTTTTTTTTCAAATTCAATTCTATCCATCATTATACTTCTACCACATTTAATACATTTTATTTTTATGTCTACTCCTACTCTTGTAACTTCCCATAGGTTGGTTCCACAAGGATGTGGTTTTTTCATAATGACTTTGCTTCCTATTTTATACTCTTTATTCATTTTAATCAACTTTCACTTCTATATTTAATATTTCAAGAACTCTTTCTAAGTCTTTATCACTATTAAATGGAATGATTATTTTTTTATTTTTGATTTTAACTCTACTACCAATAGCATCTCTCATAGCTTCTTCTACGTATCCATAAGTATTTACTGGTTTAACTTTAACTACTTCATTTTTTCTTTTAAAGTTTGGATTTTGAGCTAATGCTTCTAGGGCACGTACTGATAAGTGTTCCATTTTTACTTTTTCAGCTAATTCTAATACTAATTCTTCGTTTTCAAGTTTACTTAATACTTTAGCGTGTCCCATAGATATTAATCCATGTAATATGTCATTCTTAACTGATTCTGGTAAGTTTAAAAGCCCTAACATATTTGTTATGTAACTTCTACTTTTACCTATTTTATTAGCTAGTTGTTCTTGAGTTATGTTTAATGCTTTTATAAGATTTGCATATGCTTCTGCTTCTTCTATAGCTGATAAGTCTTCACGTTGTATATTTTCAAGAAGTGCTATTTGCATCATCTCTTCATCAGTAAAGTCTTTTATAATAGCTGGTATTTTTTCTACTCCAACTAATTCACATGCTTTTTTTCTTCTTTCACCAGCAACTATTTCATAACCTTTTATAGTCTTTTTAACTATAATTGGTTCTAAAACACCGAACTCTTTAATTGAGTTTGCTAGTTCTACTAATTTTTCTTGTTCAAATGTTTTTCTTGGTTGATATGGATTACTTCTAAGTTCACTTACGTTCAATTCAACAATATCTTCTTTTGGAGTGTTTTCTACTATTTCTTCAATTGGATCAATTGGATTTACATATAGTGACTCATTACTAAATAATTGTTCTAAACCTCTTCCTAGTGCTTTTCTCTTATTTGTTTCCATTTCTTTCAATCACCTCTTTGGCTAAATTTAAATATGCTAGGGCACCTTTACTTTTTGGATCTGATGGTGCTTCTACTAGTTTTACAAGTCTTGGAATAATTGTACTAAATACTTTTTCATTAAAGAATTTACGTACATCTTCTACTACTTCTAGACCTAACAATGTTCTTCCATCTAGCATTGTTAACAAAACTCCTTCTATATCTAAATTAGAGTTAACTTTTTGTTGTATTCTAATGACTGTATGTAATAATTGATTAACTCCTTCTAATGAGTAATATTCACATTGGATTGGTATTAATACTGAATCTGATGCAGCTAGTGCATTAGTAGTTAATATCTAATTGCTTTTTTAATTGCTCTGTAATTATAAATTCTTTATCTTGTACACTTATTTGAATTAATTCTATATCTACACCTGCTAAATCTATTAATGCAGGAATAATACTTAAATTTTTATATGGTGTTTTAATAATTGTTTCTTTAATATCACATTCACCCATTATAACATTATATATACTTTTTTTAATTTTACCTCTATTTATCCCAAGTCCAGTTGTGCTGTTGCTTTGGGGATCTAAGTCAATTAGTAAAACCTTTTTACCTAAATGCCCTAGGGAACTAGATAAATTGATACTTGTTGTTGTCTTGCCTACTCCACCTTTTTGATTTACTAATGATATTATTTTTCCCACGATAGTTACCTCTCTTATCTATGTAATATTTTAACATATATTAATTTCATTTAAAAGAATAAAAACTGAAATAATTAAAAAACTATGAATTATATTTTCATAGTTTTGCTTCTTACTTCACTTTTTATCGCCATAAGTGCTTTTGCTAATTCTTCTTCATTTGGTATCTTTGACAAAATATAATTTATCGAAGTAAAATAGCCATGTTTATTTAAACTTTTTGACATGTCTTCTATATTTTTAGGAGTTACTATTCCTCTTTCTACATTATAGTATGTATATAATGCAAGCGCTTCGCCTATAAAATATTTAAAT
>SFTR01000118.1 GCA_004560915.1 bacterium
AACTATAAATCACTAGTATTTAGATATATTTAATAAGAAGTTTACACTAACTGGAAAATATGAAAGTAATAATACTATGAATACTAAAGAACTCATCTTAGATAAACCATATCTATTCTTTAAATTATACAAAGAAACAAAGAAAGAATATAAGTACAAAGAGTTTAAAATAGATGAGTCTACTGCATACGAAGAAGCTCTAAAGAGAAGTGAAAACAAAATCAAAAGTAAACTTACTAATAAAGAGTATATAATTTCTAAAAAAGTTTTGAAAAAAGAGGTATTTCGTAGTAAAATGAATATGGAAGTATTTTTCAAGGTTTATGAGAATATAGGGGTTACTTCTAATATAGTAGAAAAGGATGATTTGAATGGAGTCAGCAATTAGAAGTGTAATTAAAATGTCTTGGCCAACATTAGTAATAGTAATGACTATTGTTATAATATTAAGAGTAACTTATATAATGACTAGTGACAAAAGAAAATTTTGTCTTTATGAAGAAATATTCGAATTATTATTTCTTGCATATCTAGTACTTTTGTTCCAACTAGTTACAAGTCAAGATTTACCTGGAGGTGGCACTAATTTAATGCCATTTAAAGAAATACTTAGATACGAAGTAGGTAGTAAAGCATTCTATAAACAAGTATTTGGTAATATATTATTATTTATACCACTTGGATACTTTGCTACAAGTTATTGTAAAATAAAAGGTCTTGGTACAATTACATTAGTTTCACTATTATCAAGTTTAACAATTGAAGTAACACAACATTATATTGGAAGAACATTTGACATAGATGATATAATATTAAATGTTGTAGGTGGAATAGTAGGTTTCTTACTTTATACAGCACTTAATGCTATTAGAAACCATATGCCAAAATTCTTACAAAGAGATTGGTTCTTTAATTTATTAAGTATAATAGTATTGATAGTATTAGGACTTTATGTATATAGAATTATTTAGGAGGTTTAAGTGGAAGATTATATAATAAATACAACTAATCATGAAGACATTGATTTTAATGAACTAGATAGAGTAATTAAATTTGCTTGCAAACACCTTAAAGTTAATAATCCAATGTTAAATATAGTAATTGTTGATAAAGAAAGAATACAAGAGATAAATAGAGAATATAGAAATAAAGATGCCGTTACAGATGTTATATCATTTGCATTCGAAGAAGTAGATGATGTAGAATATGATAACATTAGATTCTTAGGAGAAATATATATTTGCTACGACAGATGTGTAGAACAAGCTAAAGAATATGGACATAGTATAAAACGTGAATTTTGTTATTTAGCAGTTCATGGATTATTACATCTACTTGGATATGATCACATGACAGAAGAAGATAAAAAAGTTATGAGAGCCGAAGAGGAGAATATATTAAATGAATATGATATCACGAGATGAGAGAAAGCATCAAAAAGGAATTAAAAAGTTTCTTTTAAGCTTTACTTATCCAATAAAAGGACTTAGATACGCATATAGAAATGAACAAAATCTAGCAGTAGATGTAGGAGTAGCACTTCTAGTAACAATAGCTGGTTTTATATTTAAACTTAACTTAGTAGAGTGGGCAATATTAGCATTAACAATAGGATTAGTTATTTCATGTGAATTAATTAATACTGCAATAGAAGCAGTAGTAGACTTAGTTACAGAAGACTACCATCCACTAGCAAAAGTAGCAAAAGACACTGCAGCAGCAGCTGTATTTGTATTTGCAATCATAGCTGTTATAGTAGGATTAATAATATTCTTACCAAAAGTAATAGCACTATTTTAATAAAGGAGTAATATGAGAGAAAAATTAGAAAAATTATTAGAAAATAGTTATGCACCATACTCAAACATGCACTTTGCATGCATAGTAGAAACAAAAGAAGGAAACTTCTACGAAGGTGTTAATATAGAAAATGCATCATACGGAGGAACAATATGTGCTGAGAGAAACGCAATAAATAATGCAGTAACTCATGGAGAAAGAAACTTTAAAGCGCTATACTTAATGACAAGTAGTGATGAAATATGTTATCCATGCAATATATGTAAACAAACATTCTTAGAATTCTTTGATAAAGACGTTATATTTAATATAATGACTAAAAGTGGAAAAATGGAAGTAATGACATTTGAAAAAGTAATGAATACTACATTTACTAAGGAGGACCTAGTATGAAAAGTGGTTTTGTAAGTATAATAGGTAGACCAAACACTGGAAAAAGTACATTACTAAATCAAATCATAAAAGAAAAAGTTGCTATTATTTCACCAAAACCACAAACAACAAGAAATTTGATTGAAGGAATTTATAATGAACCAGATACACAAATAGTATTTGTAGATACTCCTGGTATTCATAAACCTATAGATAAACTTGGTAATGCATTAAATAGTCAAGCATATTACTCAATTAATGATGTAGATATTCTTCTTTTAGTAGTAGATGCTAGTACTCCAAAAGGTAAAGGAGACGAGTTCATTATTAGTAAACTTCAAGGAGTAAAAAAGCCAGTATTTTTAATACTAAATAAAATAGATAAACTAACTGATAATGAAATATTATTAAAGATTACTGAATACAAAGATTTATTTGAATTCTCAGAAATAATACCAGTTTCAGCACTTAATAATGATAATGTTGATAGATTAATAAAAGTATTAAAAGAATATTTACCAGATAATGTTAAATACTTTCCAGGTAATGAAACAACAACAGCAGAAATGGATTTTAGATTATCTGAAATAGTACGTGAAAAAATATTTATTCATACTAATGAAGAAGTACCACATTCAATATCTTGTAAACTAACGGGATTTGAAGAGAAAAATAATATAGCATATATCTACATAGATATAATTGTTGATAGAGATTCACTTCGTAAAATAATCGTAGGTTCAAATGGCAATATGATTAAAATAATTGGCCACGAAGCAAGACTTGATATGGAAAAAATATTAGGTAAGAAAGTATACCTAGAACTTTATTGTAAAACAATAAAAAAATGGAGAGAAAAAGATAAATATATAAAAGATTTAGGATATTTATTAAAAGATGAATAAATAATT
>SFTR01000008.1 GCA_004560915.1 bacterium
TGCCTCCTTTTTTATTTATATCATTCCTATGTCTTTCACCTGCTGCAGTTGTTGCAAAATTTGCAACAGTTCAAAAAGAGGGAAATAGAAAGATAATTCGTAGTATTGAATATTACAATCTCGATATGATTATAAGTATTGGATACAGGGTAAAATCACCTCAAGGAGTGACATTTAGAAAATGGGCAAATAAAATACTGAAAGACTATATGATTAAAGGTTATGCGGTAAATCAAAAAAGATTAGAATATTTAGAAAAAACAGTTAAATTAATTGATATTGCTAATAGAATAGATGGAAAACTAAATAATGGTGATGCAGGGGAAATATTAAAAGTTATAGGTAACTATTCAAAAGCACTTAATCTTTTAGATGATTATGACCATAAAACATTATCAAAACCTAAAGGAAGTAATAGTAAAGAACAAATTAAATATGAAGAATGTGTAAATATTATTAATAAACTAAAATTTAATATCGAAAGTAATTTATTTGCGATAGAAAGGAATAAAGGTTTAGAATCAATTATAAATGATTTGTATCAAACTTTTGACGGAGAAGAAGTATATAAAAGTGTAGAAGAAAAGGCATCAAATTTTCTATATCTTATAGTTAAAAATCATATTTATATAGATGGAAATAAAAGAATTGCTGCAGCATTATTTATATATTTTTTAAATTTTTATGGTATATTGAATAAAGATAATAATCAAATAATTGATAATAACACATTAGCTGCTATAACACTTTTAGTAGCACAGTCTAATCCAAAAGAAAAAGAAATAATAATTGATTTAATTATTAACTTCATAACAAAATAAAATATAAGAATATGTGTGTCCAATTTTAAACTATATTAGTACACATGACTTAAACTATGATATAATCAGCGTAGAGGTGAAGATAAATGAAACCAGGTTTAGGTGTGGGAGTAATGATAATAAAAGAAGGGAAGATATTATTAGGATTAAGAAATCCAAACAAAGAAAAGGCAAGTAGTGAACTACAAGGTCAAGGAACTTGGACTATGCCTGGTGGAAAAGTAGAATTCATGGAAAAATTGGTTGATGCAGCAAAAAGAGAATTAGAAGAAGAAACAAGCTTAAAAGCAACAAAACTAGATTTATTATGTATATCAGACGACATGACAAATACTGCACACTATGTTACTGTTGGGTTTATAGTAAGAGAATACACTGGAGAAGCAAAAGCAATGGAACCAGAAACAATATTAGAATGGAAATGGTTCGATTTAAATGATTTACCAACCAATTTATATAATCCAAGTAAAAAATGCATTGAAAAATATAAAGAAGGAATAATCTACGAATAATCATAAATATTAATGTACACACCGATAAGACAAAATTATTGATAAGTGGTAGTTGCAAAAAATGCAACAACCACTATCAACGGTCGCAAATTTTGTGACAGTTCGAAAAGAGAGTAATAGAAAATAATACATTACTAGCAAAGTCTAATCTAAAATAAAAAGAAATATTAATTGATTTAATCATTAATTTTATAACAGAATAACAATAGTATTAGGAAACTAATGCTTTTTTTCTTTATTTATGTTATTATATCTATAGAATAGGAAGGGTACTATGAAAGAAAAAATAACATACACACTAATTGTATTATTATTCAGTTTACTTGTTTTCGCAGGTTCACTATTTTATCTTTTAAATAACTTCACAGTAAGAGGAAATGCTGATATTAAAAAGAAATATTATGACATTAAGTTTAGTAATGTAACAATAGACTATGACACTGATATGACAGTAAAAATAGATAGTGATAATAACACAATAACAGTTAAAGTACCAGACCTAAACAAATTTAGAAAGACAAACTCATTTAGTGTAGACGTAACAAACATAGGAAACATAAATGCTAAAATAACAAATATGTACATAGAAAACATATTTACAAACATAGATACAAAAAACGTAAATATAGATTTATCACTAGATAAAAATAATATTATTGAAGGTGGTAAAACTGAAAAACTAAATATAAAAATAACGTATAATGGTAAAGACATAATAGAACAACCATACTATGAATTTAGTATAAAATACGTTTTTGATGAAGTAATTCTTTAAAAAAAAAAAAAATTTTGATATAATGATAATGATTATAGGAGGATACATGAAAGAAATAATATCAAGTTTAGATATTGGTAGTTCTACAGTTAAGTTAGTAGTAGGCGAAGTGTACGAAAACGAAGTACACGTTCTTGCTGTATCTGAAGTAAAATCAAAGGGAGTTAAAAAAGGTATTATAGTAAACCCAGAAGAAACATTAATATCATTAAAAGAAGTATTTAATAGATGTGAAGAAATGCTAAATATAAGAATAAATAAAGTAGTATTAACAATTCCATCATACTATGCAGAGTTCGTTATGGTAGAAGGAAAAACAAATATCAAAAGTGAAGACTCAATAGTGACGGGAAATGACATAGTAAAAGTACTTCAATCATGTGTTTACAACAAAGTACCAAACAATAAAGAATTTGTATCAATTATGCCTATAGAATTTATGCTTGATGATGAAGAAAAAACAAAAGATCCAAAAGAAAAACAAGCAAAAGTATTAAGATGCAAAGCAGTAATGAGTTTAGCTCCTAAAAAGAATGTATATGCTGCTGTATCATTACTAGATAGTATTGGAGTAGGAATAGTAGACATAAACTTTGGAAGTGTAGCCGACTATTACGAATTCAAAACTAAAACATTAGATTCTAAAAACGTAGCAGTAGTAAACATCGGAGAAGAAAAAACAGAAGTAAGTATTTTCAAAAAAGGAATATTAGTAGACACAGAAAATATCGAAGTAGGTGGCAAAAATATTGACAGAGATATTTGTTATATATATGATATAAGTAGAAAGAAAGCTAAAGAGTTAAAAGAAAAATTTGCTCTTGCTAGTAAGAGAAATGCATCAACTAGTTGGAGTGAGGACGTGTTGACAAACTCTAAAGAAAATATTAAAATAAATCAATATGAGATTAGTGAGATAATATGTTCTAGAATTAAAGAGTTATTAGACCTTACTAAAAAGCAAATAAACCTCTTAACAAAGTTGGAAATAAGTTATATAATATTTACAGGGGGAACAACAGAAGTTAATGATTTTAACTTAGTAGTTGATGAAGTATTTGGAAGAGAAATGGAAAGATATCACGTAAATGAGATTGGATGTAGAAGTAATAAATACTCTAGTTCATTAGGTCTTATCAAATACTATCATGATAAATTGGCTTTTAGAAATAAGCTTGCATACACAGTTGATGAGGATTTGCAAGAAGAATTAATTAATATAAAGAAATCTAATAATAATACAGTACTCGGAAAAATATATGGATATTTTTTCAACGATTAAGGAGTGAAATATGAATAATAAACTAGAGATGGATCAAATAGCTGACATAAAAGTAATTGGTGTCGGTGGCGGTGGATGTAATGCTGTAAACAGAATGATAGATTCAGGACTTCGTGGTGTTGAATTTATCGTAGCAAATACTGATCAACAAGTATTAAATGTTTCCCATGCAGAACACAAAATACAATTAGGTAAAACTATAACTAAAGGAAGAGGAGCTGGAACAAGACCAGAAGTAGGAAGAGAAGCTGCACTTGAAGCTAAAGAAGAAATTGAAGATTCTTTACGCGGAGCAGATATGGTATTCGTAACTTGTGGACTTGGTGGTGGTACTGGTACAGGTGCTGCTCCAGTAGTTGCTGAAATAGCTCAAAACCTAGGTTGCTTAACAGTAGCTATAGTTACAAAACCATTCAAATTCGAAGGTAAGAAAAGAATGGATTATGCTTTAGTAGGTTTAGATGAACTTAGAAAACATGTAGACACTATCGTAGTAATTCCAAATGATAAATTAAGAGACTTAATAGATAGAAGTACACCATTAAATGCTGCATTCAAAGAAGTAGATAACGTACTTAGATTAGGTGTTCAATCTATATCTGACTTAATTAGTGTTCCAGGACTTGTAAACTTAGACTTTGCTGATGTTAGAACAATAATGGAAGATAGAGGAGATGCACTTATTGGAATAGGTGTTGGATTCGGTGATAATAGAGCAGTAGAAGCTGCAAAACAAGCTGTAAATAGTCCATTACTTGAACAAACTATTAATGGAGCAACAGATTGTATTGTAAATATCACTGGTGGTAACTCAATGACATTATTCGAAGCAGAAGATGCTGTAGAAGTAGTAAGAGCAGTAGCCAATACAGATGTAAACATTATATTCGGTGCAGTTATCAACGAAGCACTTACTGATGAAATAGTAGTTACAGTAATTGCAACAGGGTTTGAAGATTCAACTGAACCACTATATAGATCAATCGAAGGAGAAAAGAAAGCAATTCAAGAAATAGAGATTTCTAAGAGCGTAAAGCTCTTTTTATTTACAAAATATTTACAATGTATATTGATTTACACTTGAACAATTTTATATAATGAATATGAGAGTAGATAGCTTAAAGCTAATACTATAGGAGGGTTAAATGAAAGATAGTAAGAAAGTTACTAAGAAGAGCCCTGCTGTAAAAGTAGTAAAGATTGAAGATAATTTTCTTGATGACGATAGTGACAACAGAGTTATTATTTTTGTAGCAATAGCAATCTTAGTAATTATTGGTACTATTATTGGACTTCTTGTTGGTTGTGAGAAAAAAGAAGATGACAAAGATCCATCTAAACCAAAAGATAACGTAGTAGTTCCAGTCGATGATGACAAAATAAAAGAAGATGACAAGAAGGAGGAAACAAATACTACTAAAACAGTAATTAGAAAAGTAACTACTAAATCAAATGATACAACTACTAAAGAAGATGAAGAAAAAACTTATGTAGTATCATTCAATTTATTAGATGATGATAGTATCTATACAGTAGAAGCTAAAGATGGAAAAGTAAGGCCATATTTACCATATGGTTATGATTCTTGTAAATATTATAGTGATGAAAAGTTAACTAGTGAATTTGATTTTACTAAGACTATAACAGAAAACACTAATATTTATACTAGTTGTAGTTTTACTACTTATAAGATTATTTATGATAGAGAAACAACTTCGCCAAAAGAATACACAGTTAAGAGTGGTAAAGTAGCTTTAAGTGACGCAGAACTTGAAACTGGATTATTTGAAGGATGGTATACAACTCCAAACTTTGATGGAGAAAAAGTTGATTACTTAGGAAGAAACTTGACAAAAATAGCAAACTCAGATAATGAAATTTATCTATATGCTAAAATAGTAGATGGATATGTAATAAGATACTATAATCTTAACGGTGAATTATCAGAAGTTCAACATATTCAATCAAAGGATGAACTTCCAGTTCAATTATTTGATTTTAGTGCTTTAGTTCCAGAAGGAATGAAACTACTTGGCTATAGTACAAGCAAAGATAGTAAAGTTATCAAATATCAACAAAATCAAAAAATTGATTTAACTAGTGATATCGATTTATATATGGTAGTTGGAACAGCTAAAGTAATTTATGAAAGTGAAGGAGAACTTGTAACTGTAGGCATGTCTACTGAAGACTTAGGAGATTATAATTTACCAACACCTGATGAAGTAGGACTTGAAGCTCCAACATATTTTGTAAAAGTTGATAAAACTAATCCAAATGCTAAAGAAGTAGTTCCTGATGAAGTTAAAGAAGCACTTGAAGATCAAATAAGATTATCAGATGCTAAAGCTAAAGCAGGAGAAAATGAAACTATAGAAGTTGGTGACTCAGTAGAAGAACTTGAAAAAGAATTTGATGGATGGCAAACTAAAGAAACTGATGAAGAAGGAAATGAAACATTAGTTGATGTAGATGAAAACTACAAGCCAGAAGATAATACTGATAACGAATTAGTAGCTAAATGGAAAGAACAAGATAAAACAAATGAAGATACAACAGTTCTAGAAGATAACAGTACTGAAGGTGAAACAACTGAATTAACTATTGAAAGAGATGAACCAGTAGAAGAAACAGAACTAACACCACCAGTAGTAGAGACACCAATAGAAACTGAAACAAATTTATAAAGATTAAGCATTCACATACGAATGCTTTTTAAATGTCTTGAAAAATGATATAATACTACCAGAGGAAACATTATGACAATAACACTAAATAATCAAACATTTAACGTATTTATAACAAGAAAAAATAATAAGAATATGTATCTAAGAGTTAAAAAAGATGGTATATATATTTCTTGTAATTACTTTGTAACTGCCTCTATGATTAAATCATTCATAATGAAAAATGAAGAAGATATAATTAGAATGTATGAAACAGTACAAAGAAAAGAAAAAAAGAATGAAGAATTCTACTATCTAGGAAATAGTTATGATGTAGTAGTTCTAAACACTATATCTAAAATAGAATTCGTAGGAAACCAAGTGTTTGTTAAAAACAAAACATACTTAAATACTTTTCTAAAGAATGAATGTGAAAGAATATTTAATGAAAGAGCAAAAATATGTTATAATTTATTTGAGGAAGATATTCCTTATCCTAAAGTAATGATAGGTAAAATGAAAAGAAAATGGGGTTATTGTAATAAAAGACAAGAACTTATAAAATTAAATTCTGAATTAATTAAATATAGTATAGATGAAATAGATTATGTTATTATTCATGAATTATGTCATTTCTTAGAATTTAATCATTCAAAAAACTTCTGGAAATATGTTAAGAAATATAAACCAAATTATAAAGAAAATACTAAAGTACTAAAGGAGGAATAATATGCTTATAACATCTAAAGATAATAATAGAATAAAAGAAATAAGAAAACTTCTAACTAAGAAATACTCTTTAGAAAAAGGATTATTCGTAATAGAAGGTGAAAACTTAATAGAAGAAGCTATTAAAAATCATATGTTAAAAGAGTTATATGTTTTAGAAGGTACTGCCTGTAATTATGACTTTAACTATGATTATGTAACAGAAGATGTTATGAAAAGCATAAGTGATTTAAAAAGTACTCCAAGACTTTTAGGAGTTTCAAAGATACATAATACTAGTGAAATTGGAAATAAAATAGTAATACTTGACAATATACAAGATCCAGGTAATGCAGGAACTATAATAAGATCAAGCGTAGCATTTGATGCAGACACAGTTATATTTTCAAAAGACTCAGTTAGTCCATATAATGAAAAAGTACTAAGAAGTACTGGTGGTATGATATATAATACAAATATTATAATTGGTGACTTAGAAGAATTAATAGATAAAATAAAAGAAAAGAATATAAAAGTAGTAGGAACTTCATTAAAAAAATCAAAATCACTTGAAGAACTTGAAAAAATAAAGGAATTTGCTATAATATTTGGAAACGAAGGTAATGGTGTAAGAGAAAATATTCTATGTAAGTGTGATGAAATTATTAGAATAGATATGAACCCATCATGTGAAAGTTTAAATGTTGGTGTTTCAGCATCTATAGTCTTATATCATTTATATAAATAAAGGGGAATTATTATGAGATTTATTTACATAGGAAAGGTGACTAATACACATGCCCTTAAGGGCGAAATAAGAATATTAAGTAATTTTGAATTTAAAGATAAAATATTTACAAAAGGATTCAAATTATATGTAGGACATTTAAAAACTGAAGAAGTAATCGAAACATATAGACGACATAAACAATATGATATGGTTAAATTAGTTGGTATAGATAATATTAATGATGTTATTAAATATAAAGGCGCAAGTGTATTTATAAATGAAGAAGATTTACATCTTAACGATGATGAGATTCTAACTGAAGAATTAATTGGCATGAAAGCATATAATGATAACGCTTTAGTTGGTAACATTACTGAATATAGAGAAGACAATGGTAATAAGAATGTAAGAGTTGATGATAAACTTGTTCCATATAATAAAGACTTTATATCTAAAATAGATAAACAAAATAGAGAAATACATTTCCATGATATAGGAGTATTCTTATGAAAATAGATATACTAACACTATTTCCTCATATGTTTGACGGGTTTTTAACAGAAAGTATAATGAAAAGAGCCATTGAAAAAGGAAAAGTAGAAATAAATATAATAGATATAAGAGACTATACACCATATAAAAATAATCAAGTTGATGACTATCAATTTGGTGGTGGTGGTGGAATGATTATGATGTGTGAACCAGTATTTAATGCAGTAGAAAGTATTAGAACAGAGGATTCACATGTAATACTTTTAACACCTAGAGGAAAAACATATAATGAAAAGAAAGCATATGAATTAAAAGACAAAAAACATTTAATAATCATATGCGGACACTACGAAGGATTTGATGAAAGAATATACACTTTAGCAGATGAACTAATATCAATAGGTGACTTCATTTTAACAGGTGGAGAACTTCCATCAATGATGATAACAGATTCAGTAGTAAGACTAATAGACGGAGTTATAACAAGCACAAGTTTAGAATTTGAAAGTTTCAATGATAACTTACTTGATTATCCAGTATATACTAAACCAAGAAATTTTAGAGGAATGGAAGTACCAGAAGTATTAGTTAACGGCAACCATAAACTTATTAATGAATATAGGGAAAGCGAAAGAAGAAGAATAACAAAGGAATATAGAGACGATTTATTATAAGGTGGTAAAATGAAATACGTAATAGAAAAAAATGGCAAAGACATGAAACTAGTATACTATAGTGTTAATATGGTAGGTCTTAACGTCGAACCTAAAAATGGTGTTCCAGGACTTACTATCAAAGCCAAAAAAGTAATACTAATTGACCCAGAACTTAGAGATGCCTATATAAAACAAAGAATAAATAAAAAGATAGATAGAGTTATTAAATTTATGTTACGTATATTAAATGATGAAGATACCACTGAAGGCGACGTAGGTATGGTACTAGATGAAATAAATAAATTAAAAGGAATAGTTATTAAAAAATATAAAGAATATATGAAAGTAAGTGAATATAAAGCTCTGCTTACTAAATTAATAATTATTGAAGAAGAATTTAAAAAGAATTATAATCAAAAATTATATATGAACTATATGAATGGTTCAATTTATGAAGAAAAAATAAGTGAAGGAAGAAGTAGATAATGAAAGAAGAATTTAAATTAATGAATCTTAAAGGTACTAGTGACTTCTTACCAGAAGAACAAATTATTAGAAATAAAATCACTGATACCTTAAAAAGTACATTTGAAAAATATGGTTTCTTACCACTTGAGACACCAATATTATGTTATTATGATTTACTAGCGAGTAAATATGCAGGTGGAGCTGAAATACTAAAAGAAGTATATAAATTTAAAGATCAAGGACTTAGAGATATAGGTTTACGTTATGATTTAACTGTACCATTCTCAAAAGTAATTGGTATGAATAAAGGACTAATATTACCATTCAAAAGATATGAAATAGGTAAAGTATTTAGAGATGGTCCTGTTAAACTAGGAAGAGCACGTGAATTTTATCAATGTGATGTAGATGCTTGTGGAACAGAATCACCTTATGCAGAAATAGAATACTTTATGATGGTAAAAGAAGCATTCCAAAAATTTGATATTGATATTGAAATAAGATACAACAATAGAAAATTCTTAAGTGGGCTTTTAGAATACTGTAATGTACCAAAAGAAAGAGTTGGAGAGTTCATTACATTAGTTGATAAACTAGATAAACTAGAAAGAGAAGACATTGAAGAAGAACTAGAAGATTGTACTTCTAAAGAAAATGTTGATAAGATATTTGAATACTTTAAATTGAGTTTAGATGAATTGACTAATGAACTTAAAGATACAAACGTAGAACTTTTAAGTGAAGGATTAAAAGAACTAAATGATTTAAATAAACTAATTAAAGATTTAAATTTAGATATATGTGTATTTAAACCTTTCTTAGCAAGAGGACTTGAAATCTATACTGGATGTGTATGGGAAGTATTTGATAGAACCGGAGAATTTAAGTCAGCTCTAGGTGGAGGAGGAAGATATGATAATATCATAACTAAATTCTTACACAATGGAGAAGAATATCCAGCTATAGGTATGTCATTTGGCTTAGAACCTATTTATGCTTTATTAAAGGAAAAATGGTCAGAAACATTAAAGAAATATGATATTTATGTATATGCATTCACAAATGATAAAAACTTATTTGAAATATCAAGTATGTTAAGAGAAAATGGATATAGAGTACTTACAGAACTTAATAATATAAAACTAAAGAAAGCTATGAATACTGCTAATAGAGAAAATATTGATAAAGTTATTATCATTGGAGAAGATGAACTTAAACAAAACTCAGTAACTCTTAAAGATATGATAACTGGTAATCAAGAATTAGTTAAAATAGATGACTTAGTAAAAACACTAAAAGAAATGTAATGAAACATTTCTTTTTAATTTATATAAAAAAATAAACCATTAATAAATGGCTTTTAACACATAAAAAAAGTTCTCAATAGAGAACTAATATTCAAATGGTGACCCGTACGGGATTTGAACCCATAAATGCACGCGTGAAAGGCGTGTGTGTTAACCGTTTCACCAACGGGCCATTTATTAATGGTGGGCCTGAATGGACTTGAACCATCGACCTTTCGCTTATCAGACGAACGCTCTAACCAGCTGAGCTACAGGCCCCTAATCGCCACTTAATCGGCTGACTACTTAATAATACAGTATTTTTTCTAATAATGCAACACTTTTTTAACAAAAATATAAACATTTTTAATAAATTTTATAAAATATTGCAAAAATAAGCCTTTTATTGTAAAATTAATATGAAAATAGGAGGAAATTTATGAGGATAGAGGTATCAACAATCAATACTTTTGTAACAATTGCACTAGTAATGTTATCTATGACATTCACAAGATCTATATTAGTTATGGTAGGTGGAAAGAATTTATTCAAAAAAGCCTCTAAAAAAGAATCAACAGCATTCTATCCTTTAGTTAATCTATTTACACTATTAGATATAACAGAAACATCAACATTCCTAGGAATATTATTTTTTGTTCCAATCGTAAATGTAGTAGTTTTATCAATATTATTTTATAGATTAGGTTCTGCATTTAATACTTCTATGTTTTACAAAATAGGCTTAGTAGTTCTACCAATAGTTTTTTATCCAATGTTAGCATTCGGAGACAAAGCATACAAACTAAATGACGAAGAATACTTTAAAGCACTTGATAATGCTAAAGGTGAAAGTATAAACTTAATGACTCAAGAGGAAATAAAAGCAGAGAACAATGCTCCTATAGAAGAAAAACCTCATGTAGATTCTATTTTTAAATCAGACATAGAGATGATGGAAGAAGTAGCTCCGTATAAAGCAGCTAAAGTAGATTTACTTGGAATGGAAAAATTAAAACAATCTACACCACAAGAAGATATGTTTAAACCAATAGAACAAGTAGAGCCACCAAAACCAGTAGAAGAAGAACCTGAGGAACAAAAGAAACCACAAAGTAAATTCACAACTGAACTAGATAAAAAAGATGAAGTAGAATTTATAGATTTATGAGAAGTATGAAAAAGAAAGTATTAATAATAATTATATCTATAATAATTGCTGTAACTATAACAGCAATTTTAGTTGCAAAAGTACAAAATAACTATAATGATAAAAAAGCATTCGAAGGTAAATATACTCTAGAAAGTGTAACAGCTAATGATTTAACTTTAGAAGAAAAAATTGCTCAAATGTTAATAGTTGGTTATACATCAGATTATGTTGATAATACTTTATCAAATATAATTATTAAGAACCAACCTGGTGGCTTTATAGTACAAGGAGAAAATTTTACAACTTACGAGAAAACAAAAGAGTTTGTTGAAAAAATAAATAGTTATACAGCAATACCACTATTTATGTGTGTTGACCAAGAAGGTGGAAACGTACAAAGAATAAAATATATGAGTGATAAAACACTAGATATACCAAGTGCTGAAACAGTAGGAAAAACTAATGATAAAGAATATGCCTATAACATAGGTAAAATAATTGCGGAGCAATCAAGAAGTTTAGGGTTAAATACAGTATTTGCTCCAGTAATGGATATAAAAGGAAAGACAACTGAAGATAGAGCATTTAGTAGTGATCCAAATAAAGTTTTTGAAATGGCATCAAGCATAGGAAAAGGAATAGAAAGTCAAGGAGTGATTTCAGTATATAAACACTTTCCTGGAATTGGAAGTGCCAAAATAGATACGCACGATGGTGTGTCGATAATAGATAAATCAAAGGAAGAACTACTAAAAAGTGATGCACTTCCATTTATAAAACAAATGGGTAGTATTGATATGATTATGTTAGGACACTCCACTTATCCAAAACTTTCAGATAAACCAGCTTCAATTTCAAAAGAAATAATAACTGATTTCTTAAGAAATGAATTAGGATACAACGGAGTAGTTATGATAGATGCAATAAATATGAAAGCTCTATCGGATAATTATACAGAAGAAGAAATATATAAATATGGAATTGAGGCAGGAGTAGACTTATTCATAATGCCATCTAATTCAACAAATGCAATAAATATTATTACAGAACTAGTATCAAAAGATCCAACGTTAGAAAACAAGATTAATGAATCAGTAACTAGAATACTAAATTTAAAAAAGAAAAAGTTATCTAACTTCACATCATATAGTAAAGATTATTTCTATAATGAAGAACAAGTAAGAATAATAGAAAGGAAGTAATTATGAAAAATTTAAATGATAAAAAAATAGTATTTGGAATAGGAATAGTATTTTTATTTTTAGCGACAATTGGTTTCTCATATGCATATTTTGCAGCAACTTTAGTTAATAAAGATGTAAAAGACCAAGTAGTACAAACAGGTACATTAAGTTTAACTTATACTGATGGTACAGCAATTAATGGAGTAAACATAAGTCCAGGATGGAAAGCTACAAAAACAATCACTATAGAAAATACCGGTACATTAGATGCATTTTATACTATTTTCTGGAAAGATTTAGTAAATGAGATAACTAATGATGAACTAGTTATGAGTTTAGAATGTGAATCAAGTACTGATACTTGTGCGACAATAAATTTTCAAAATAAAACAGTTCCTTCAAGCAAGAATGCGATATCTGAAAATATAATAATATATCCAGGTGAAGTACAAACTATAACATTAAATTTCGAATTTAAAGAATTAAATAAAGCACAAGACTACAATCAAGGAAAGAAATTTAATGGTGTAATTAACATAGAAGATTCTACAAAACTAGCATTTCAAACAGAATATACTATGTATACAAGAGTTGTTGATCAAAATGATAATCCACTTGCTAATATGACAGTAGAACTACATTCAGACGTAAAAAGTGGTATTACCGATGAAAATGGTTATGTAAGAATATCGGGAATAGTTTCAGGTAAACACGAATTATATGTAAAAGATAGCAATGGAAATACACTAGATACAAAGAATATTGAAATAACACAAAAGAAAGAATCAAATATTACAAATGACTCAATAATTTACATCGACAGTTCTCTAACAGAATTTACAAATACAATTAAATTAACAGAAGATAATAAATTAGATTCAATAGAGAATCTTATAGTACCACCAGATGAATGTTTTGGTGTATCTGGAAGTGCTATTATAGAGTATTATTCAAATACAAATGATAAATGCCCTAAAGAATTAATAATTCCTTCAAAAGTAAATGGAGTAAAAATAACATCATTAGAAAAAAAACACTATGCATGCTCATATTATTCAAATGTTTTTGCAGGACGAGGCTTAAAGAAAGTAATTATTCCTGATACTATAGAGAATATTTCATATGATGCATTCAAAGATAATGATTTAACAAATATAGATATACCAAAGAGTGTTAAAAATATTGGAAACGGAGCTTTTAATAATAATCAATTAGAAGATTTACAAGCTATTATATACAAAAGGAATAATGATGGTAGTGAAGATAAAACAACAATAGTAAGTTATGGTGGTAAGAATAAAAAAGTAGAAATACCTAATGGTGTAACATCAATAGGAGGTTATGCATTTCAAAATAACAATTTAACAAGTGTAACAATACCAAATAGTGTAACAACAATAGAAGGTAATGCATTTTCAAATAATAATTTAACAAGTGTAACAATACCAAATGGTGTAACATCAATAGGAGGTTATGCATTTCAAAATAACAATTTAACAAGTGTAACAATACCAAATGGTGTAACATCAATAGAAGGTAATACATTTTCAAATAATAAATTAACAAATGTAACAATACCAAATAGTGTAACATCAATAGGAGGTTATGCATTTCAAAATAACAATTTAACAAGTGTAACAATACCAAATGGTGTAACATCAATAGAAGGTAATGCATTTTCAAATAATAAATTAACAAATGTAACAATACCAAATAGTGTAACATCAATAGAAGGTAATGCATTTTCAAATAATAAATTAACAAATGTAACAATACCAAATAGTGTAGCATCAATAGAAAGTTATGCATTTTCAAATAATAAATTAACAAGTGTGACAATACCAGATAGTGTAACAACAATAAGAAGTAATGCATTTTCAAATAACAATTTAACAAGTGTAACAATACCAAATAGTGTAACATCAATAGGAGGTTATGCATTTCAAAATAACAATTTAACAAGTGTAACAATACCAAATAGTGTAACAACAATAGAATACGGTGTTTTTTCAAATAATAAATTAACAAGTGTGACAATACCAGATAGTGTAAAGAGAATAGGTGAGGGTGCTTTTGAACACAACTTAATCGAAAATTTAGTCCTGCCTAGCAGTATTACATCAATAGGAGCAGCAGCATTTAATGATAATGAACTTCCAAATTCACAGGCATTAATATATAAAAGAAATACAGATGGAAGTGAAGACAAAGCAATAATTGTAAGTTATGGTGGAAAAAATAAAAATGTTATAATTCCAAATGCTGTAACATCAATAGAAAGTTATGCATTTAGAAATAATAAATTAACAAATGTAACAATACCAAATAGTGTAGCATCAATAGAAAGTTATGCATTTAGAAATAATAAATTAACAAATGTAACAATACCAAATAGTGTAGCATCAATAGAAAGTTATGCATTTTCAAATAATAATTTAAAACAAGTTACTATTCAAGGAAAATCATCGAGTAGTGAGTTTATAACATATAGTCCAAAATGGGGTTGGGCATCAAACGTAACCTGTGTAAAAAACAATACAAGTAATGTAACAAACGGATGTGTCACTTGGGGAGCAAAGTAATAGTAAAATAAAGTGTAAAGTAAAAGTTTACACTTTATATTTTTTTTTGTATAATATGTTATGGAGATTAGGTGATTATGGCAGAATATAATGAAAAATCAATTAAGATATTAGAAGGTCTTGAAGCTGTACGAAAAAGACCTGGTATGTATATAGGTAGTACTGATAAGCGAGGACTTCATCATTTAGTATGGGAAATTGTTGATAACTCAATAGATGAAGCTATCAATGGCTATGGTAAAAAGATAACAGTAACACTTACTAAAATCGGAAGCGTAAGAGTAAGTGATGAAGGACGTGGAGTACCAATTGGAAAACACTCATCAGGAAAATCAACTCCAGAAGTAATCTACACTGTATTACACGCAGGTGGTAAATTTGAAACAGATGGATACAAAGTATCTGGTGGTCTTCACGGAGTAGGTTCATCAGTGGTTAACGCATTATCTAAATGGATGAAAGTAACTATATGTAGAGAAGGTAAAATATGTGAAATATCATTTAAAAATGGTGGACACGTAGATAAAGAACTAAAACAAATAGGTACAACTAAACAAACTGGTACTACTGTTGAATTCTTCCCAGACGAAGAAATATTTGGTAATGCTAGATTCAGTTACACAACTATATGTGAAAGAATGCAAGAAAGTGCTTTTCTTATAAATGGACTAACTATGGAAGTTATTGATGAAGAAACAGACAGACACAATATATATAGTTATGATAATGGACTTGTTTCTTTTGTAGAATATGTAAACGATGGTAAAGAAGCAATTAATAAAGTAATTAATTTATTTTTTACATGATATAT
>SFTR01000009.1 GCA_004560915.1 bacterium
GTTCTTAGACTAACTTCTTCATCCTCAAAAAGTGGCATTTTGCTAAGTTGTCCACCTAGAATTAGAATATCATTCCAGCTAGTTACAGGTAACTTTGTTCCCATTGCTGAAATAATACTTTTTCCAGTAATAGCCATTGTATGGATATCTTCCATTCTTTGTTCTACTTCGTCTGTACTACGAGTATATTCTTTTAAATAGTTTTATAGCTTATTTTCATTCTTTCTTGTTTCTTCTTTAGATTCTACTTTTTCTTCTTGTTTTGCATCTTCTTCTACTAATTTAAACATATTCTTTGGTGCAAAACACATTGGACATTTCCAATCATCTGGTAAGTCTTCAAATTTAACTCCCTCTTTTTCTTCATCATAAATATGTCCACATAATTGACATTTATATTTAGCCATTTTTTCCTCCTTTTTTAATTTCAATAAGAGATACAAAAATGTATCTCTTATTTTACTAATATATTAATAATTTTCTGCTTTTATTTCAAAATATGCTTTTGGATGACTACAAACTGGGCAAATTTCTGGTGCTTCTTTACCAATTACAATATGTCCACAATTTCTACATTTCCAAATTTAACCCATCTTCTACATTTTCTAATAATTTTTTATATCTTTCTTCATGTTCTTTTTCTATCTTTCCAACCGCTTCAAATAAATATGCTATTCTATCAAATCCTTCTTCCTTTGCTTCTTTTGCCATTCTATCATACATATCTGTCCATTCAAAATTTTCTCCTTCTGCTGCTGCTTTTAAATTTTCAGCTGTAGATGGTATATCTTCATCATGTAATAGTTTAAACCATAATTTAGCATGTTCTTTTTCATTATCTGCTGTTTCTTGGAATATTGCTGCTATTTGCTCATATCCTTCCTTTTTAGCTTTGCTTGCAAAATAGGTATATTTATTTCTTGCTTGTGATTCTCCTGCAAATGCCTCCATTAAATTTTTTTCTGTTTTTGATCCTTTTAATTCCATTTTTTATTCCTCCTCATACTTTATTTTAGATTTACATTCTTCACATATTCCATATAAAATGATACTGTCTACATTAGTAATTACACTCGTTTGATTATGGATCAATTCTTTTAGTTTTTCCTTCTTAAACTGATACATAAAATCAAAAACTTTTCCACATTTGTTGCATATTACATGATAATGTTCTTTATCAATATAATCATATTTGTCTGGTCCAGTTAATACTTTTATTTTCTTGATAGTTTTATTTTCCAATAAAACATTTAAATTTCTATAAACTGTACTTTTACTAATAGTTGGATTATCTTGATGTACTTTATCATATATTTGTTCCAACTGTACTTTTACTAATAGTTGGATTATCTTGATGTACTTTATCATATATTTGTTCCACTGTTGGATGATTTAAATACTTAAATGTTTCTAGTATAATTTCTCTTTGCTTAGAATAGTTATTCATGTATCCTCTTTCTAAATTGGGAATTATTCCTAATTTTATTTTATTTTATATTATTTCATATAGTTTGTCAATAACTTTATGATTATTATTACTCAATTTTTTTATAATTAGAAAGATAATTTGAGCGATAACATACTATTTCTGTAACCATATTATAACACAAAAAAGCAAACTTTTACATTTGCTCAAAAATTTTTTATATTTTTTATCCATTTATTTCTGTTCCATCCTTGTACTTAAACACTATAGTATCCTTATCTATAATTGTTTCACTCTCCAATGTAGATAAAAGCAATAATCTTCAAAAGTTTTAGTTGATAAATCATAACTTTGCCATGCTTCCATTTTTCTTAATCTTGGAATATCTAATTTTATTTGATATGAATCAGCTATTCTTTTTAAATCTCTTATTACTTCTTATCTATGTTTTTTATCTCCTTCTACTATTAAAATAAGTGAAACTTCTTTAATCTTTTTATCACCATTTTTGATATCTTGCATTAATGCTTGAAAGTTTTCTTTTTGTGTGTCTAATTCAGTAGCATCACTTAATTTTTTAGTAGTATTTCTATCAGTTAATAAGAACTGATATTGTGAATTTACCCATCTTATTAATTCTTCTTGAGTTATACATTCTTGTATTCCTATCGAAGCTCTAACATCAGGGTAATTGAATATATCTTCAAAAAATAATTTACTTACAAAAGGTGGTACATTTTTGACAGTTAAAATTTGGAATTCCTTATCATCAAATTTCATTCTATCTGTTCTTTCAGACATATTCATTACTAATTTCTTCATAAACTATTTCTTGTTCTTTTTTTGTTAGGAATGATAATTCTACAGCAGATCTTAATTCCATTGTTAAAATAGATTTCTTATCCTTTAAAACTGTATCATCTACCAATTGTAACAATTCTGGAATAAGATAATTTAATCTAATATATCTTTTTATTTGAGTAGCACTATCTCCTGTATCTTTTCCAACTTTTTCTATGCTTAACTTTGGATCCAATGGGTCAGAAGTTTTACCTTGATGTTTTATTGCATCGTATTTCATTTTATAAGCTAGTGCTTTTTCACTCGGTAATATTTTTTCTCTTTGAAGATTTGAATCAACCATTAAAATTATTGCTTCATCATCTGTCATGCTTTTTATAATACAAGGTATTTTTTGTATTCCTTGTTCTTCACATATTTTTTTCCTTCTATGACCAGATAACATTTCATATTTTCCATCATCTTTTTGTCTAACGATTGTAGGAACTAAAACTCCATAATCAATAATACTATTTTTTAGTTCTTCATAATTTAAATCATTATTAATTTTAAAAGGATGATTTTTAAAATCCGAAATATCTTTTACATCTATTTCAATACCTTCTTCTTTCATACTTTTTCCTCCTATTTTTAGACACAAAAAAACACACCTAAAAAGATGTGTAATTTAATTAATTTTTATATAGTTTCACCTGTCGTAATCAGTTGTCTAATTTCTAGTCAAAAAAGTAGTAATTTTTGCCATTTTTATCATTTTTTTGTGATTTTTGATGATTTTTTATTAAAATCGTGCAAGATCAAAATCTCTTCAATTCCTTTATTTATGGGCTTTTTCAAAGGAGTTTCTATAAATCGTAATCAAACACGAAATGGAAACCTTTGAAAAACTTTTTTGACTATCATTATTTTTCTTTTCTGCTCTGATTTTTCTTTTTTGGTACATATCCATTTAAATCACTTCCTTTTTACAACTTGTAAATAATTTTTAATACTATATATTAAATAAATTACTTGATATAGAGGAATAAACCAAAATAATTCAATTGTATATAATACACCTATAATTATACCACTAAAAAAAGCTTCAAATCCATACATTAAATCGCCATTACTCATTGCAGGCATAGCCCAACCTGAATCAATACCATGAAAAAAGAAATATATAGACAAAATAATCCAGAATACATAATATAATAGGCTGATTAAAAAAATTAATTTTAAAATTGATATTCTTTTATTATTTTTTATTTTCTCCATAATTCTTCCAAACACTCCTTCTTCATTACCTCATATAAAGTTTTTTTATAAAATATATTACTTATTATCTTTACTTTCATTTAAATACCTATTGTAAAATTCATCCATTGAAGAAATATATTTTTGATCTTGTATAACTCTAAATTTTTCATACTCTTTTTCTGCTTTCTCTACTGCTTCTTTATGAGATATACTGCCACTATTATTTAACACTTCTTTTCTTCTAAACTTTAATAAATCATCAGTTGCATCTATCCAATCCTTCATTGTCATTACATGTCTTTGTTTTGCTTCATCCTCTGCAAATACCAAAAATAAATTTGTTAAATCTTTTAAATTATTCATTTCTTCTTCGTTTAAATAATTTTTTGCAATAACTACATCATATTTATATATTAAACCCTCAGGAGAATTTTTCCAGTTAGTTAATCCCATATGTTTTTTTCCTGAATTTGCTCTTTCAAAAATAAGCTCAGCAGCAGTATGTCCACTTATAGCAAAATGCAACTTATTTTGAACTATTTTAAAGAAAGTATACGCTTCATCTGACTTAGGATTGTAATCAGTTGCTGTTGCAATAAATAAATCAGTGATTTTTTGATATGCCATTCTTTCACTTACTCTGATTGTTTTGATACGTTCTAATAATTCATCAAAATATTTTGCATCATATTTATTTCCGTTTATAAAACGTTCATCATTTAATGCAAAACCCTTTGTCATATATTCTTTTAATATTTTTGTTGCCCATATTCTAAACTCTGTTGCTTTTTTAGAATTAATTCTATAACCCACAGCGATTATGGCATCTAAACTATAAATAGTTGTGTTATACTTTTTTCCATCATCGGCAGTTAACGAGCATTTCTCGGTAACTGATTTTTTATCTAACTCATTATCTTCAAATATATGTTTCAAGTGTAAACTTATATTATCTGTAGAACATTCAAAAACTTTTGACATTCCTTTTTGGGATAACCATAAAGTTTCATCTTTATAAATAGCATTTACAATAATATCACCTTCACTATTTTTGTATATAATTAATTTATTATCTTCCATCAATACTCTCCCTTCCTTTAGTTTTTCATAATTCATACACTTATCAATTTAAATTAAAACTTATTAAAAAAATGTTCCAAAATGTAAAAATCATTTAGTAAAAATACTCTTTATTTTCAAGAGTTTAAAAGTGTTTTTTCATAACTTCCCACTTACCAGTTAATATTTGTTTTATTTTCGTTATTCATTATTTTCACCTCTTTATTTTTTTATGAGATTTCTTAATTGAAGTTATTATATCATAAAAAAGATAGATTTAATATCTACCTTTGTATAGTTTTTTCTTTAGTATATTTATATATATTTATTTTATGTTCTATTTTTGAATTTTTTATCTTTGATGATACTTCATTTCCATAGATAACATCAAAACATTTTATTGCTTCTTCAAGTGATTTAAAATTAAAGTGTGTATTTATTGTTTCTTCTAAGGTAAAACCATTTGATAAGATCCAGTCATTGTAGTCTTTTGTTCTAGTATCTTTGTCTCTTCCTCTTATAGTTTCAAATTCACTATTTTCTGCGTTTTCAATTAATATGATTATTCCATTATCTTTTAGAATTCTTTTAAGTTCGTTTAAGGCACTTGTTCTTTCATTTATATCAGTGATTGTGCCTAGTACCCAGGAAGATACTATTAAATCTATTTTATTATCTTCAATATTTATACTTGATAAGTTAGAACATATAAACTTAGTATTATCTTTTTTACTTTTTAGTTTTGCTTTAGAAAGTTGTTTATCTGATAAGTCTATTCCGATGTACTCTTTACTGGACGTTTCTAAAATATTTAAGAATTTACCAGTTCCACATCCTGCATCTAATACTATTTTATCTTTCGAAATGCTTTTTAGATAGTTTGATACTTTGTTTTCACCATCTTCTGCGATACTGAATATTTCGTAGAAGTCATTATCATCGTAATATGCTTTTGATTCTTTTGACAGGTTCTTCATATAGTGTTTCCTCTTTATTTTCTATTGTTTCTGGATATATCATATCTACTATGTATTTAGCTATGTTTTGTATTTTTTTAAATTCTCAACTATTTTATAAATATCTTTTCCATCTTTATCTTTATATATATTACATATTCCTGGATTATTAGGATTTATTAAATTTACTGAAAGAGTTGTATTATCATTTCTTTTAATATTATTTTTTCATTATAAATTTAAACTACTTATATAAATATATCCTTTCTTTATTTTATCTTCGATAGGAATTTCTTCATTAAATATATTTTTTAAGTTATCCATTACTGATGTGTCTTTATCTTTTAGTTCATAAAAACTATCATAAGCTTTTTCAATGAATGGAAATAAATTATTAAATGGTTCATTATTTAAAACTGGGTCAGTTACCATTTCACTATATTGCCATACTTTATGTGGAAACTCTAACTCTTCTCGTTTCGTATTTGGATATAGTTCTAACCATTTTTGAAACCAAAAGAAATGTAATGTTTCATGAGCACATACTTCGATTACCTTTTCAGGAGTAAGATTGATTCCTAAATCAAATGTATGATCGGTTATGTCTCTTGGGAATACTGGTATTATACCAATGTATGCGATTACTTCATCAAAAGGAACTTCAACGTTTAGATAGTTACTTAACTCACTAAAATATTTATCATTGTATTTATTCCATAGATTTGTGTATCTTTCTATTTCAGACTCTATAGTGTTTAAAGACTCATTATATTTTTTAGTGACTAATTCTTCTATTCTTGATGTTTCATTTTCTTTGACACTTTCTAGTTCTGGAAATAATTCTATAGCGTAGTGTCTAAAATTACTTATTTCATTTTCATCAAATAGTGTCCATTTAACTATTTCAATATTGTCTTTTAGTGATAACTTTTTAAATACTATTTTCATACTTCTTACCTCTTATTTGATTATAACATAAAAGAGTAGTTTTTCCTCTACTCTTTAAGTTTCTTTTTATAAAATTTAATTATTAGAATTATTAGTATTATAAATATAATTACTACTGCATAAGTAGAATATAAATCAAATATTTTTAAGATACTTTTCCAGTTGTTTCCAACTATGTGTCCTAGTGTTATTAAAACTACATTCCATATTAGAGAACCTAGTGTTGTATAAATCATAAACTTTGTTATATTCATTTTATTTATACCTGCTGGTACTGAGATAAGACTTCTAATAAGTGGAATGAATCTACAAAAAAATATTGCTTTTTCTCCTTTAGTTTGGAAGTAATTAAAAGATGAGTCTATTTCTTTATCATTGATTCTTAAGAATTTTCCTAGTCTTGTGTGAATCAATTTCTTTAATGTATCTTTATTAAAAATAGTGCCAATTTTATAGAGGATAAGTGCTCCTAAAACTGAACCTAATATAGAAGACATTGTCATACCTAAAACATTTAAACTAGTATACGTAGTCATAAATCCACCAAATAATAATATTACTTCTGATGGGATTGGTGGAAAAATATTTTCAATTAATATTAATAGAAATACTCCTAGATATCCATAATTATTCATTATATTTATAATAAACTTTTGCATATTAATTTTATGATTAATAATTTTATAAATTCATAATTTATTACATAGTTATTTTTTCTTGATTACTTTCTAGTATTTTTCCATTTGATAAGTCTATGCATACTAAAGATGTTCTTGGTACATATGATGTTATAGATTCATTGATAGAACTCTTAACTATTCTTTCAAATCTTCCAATAACTTCTTCAGGTTTTAGGTTTATATTATCTAAATCTTCAGAAGTAAATGCTCTTTTACCTTTCATAGTGTATGAAGCAGGTATTAAATAAAGAACCCTACTTCTATCTTTGTATTTCTCGTTATATTTAACTCTAAGTTCTTTTAGATCTTTCTTTGCTCGTTCTGATTCAGATGATGCGTAAGTATCAAAAAGTCTAAATTGTTTATTTAATTCTCTTATCCATTCAGGTTCAAGACCATAGCTTGCTCCTATATTTAATGTTCTTGAATAATATAATTTATTATAGTCATCTTTAGCAAATGGAAAGAAGTTTGATTCTCCTTTTGGAGTTAGTTCTCCTCTTACTCTTTTTATATCTTCTTGTTCTTCATTATATCTTGGATTTAAACCTGTTTCATCAATAGAACTAGCATTTGCTTTTGAAGTCATATGATAAACGTAACCATTATTAAATACATTATTAACATACATATCTCTAATAGTACTCATATCTTTTTCTGGATCCAAATTATATCTTTTAGCTAAAAGAGTTATTAAATCATTAGTTTGTAATATTCCTCTAGGTCTAACTTTTGATTTGAATTCATCATATAACTTAAGATCATCACATCTAAAATATACGGCAAATTTAATTATGCTTGATAATTCTTCTTCTCCATATAAAAAAACTAAATTACTTATTATTCTTTTGATATCATCATTCACATTATCACCTACTATAATAAGTTTATCATAATTACTGTAAATATTATAGTAATTTTATTGTGATAAATTATTTCATTTGATAAAATTATTTTAGGAAGTGGTATTATGAAAAATAAAAAGTATTATATAATTGGACTAATTCTAGTAGTTATTGTTTTATTAGTAGTGTATTTTAAATTAAATAGTGTTAAAGAAAGTACTGTTGCTGAAAATGTTATTAAGTATAGTTATAATAATGGTGACTATTATGTAATTAAAGGAGACTATAAAGGACAATATGATATTAAGTATTTACATTTTAACCCTGATGAAGATATAAATACTAATTTTAGAAAAATGGGTGTATATAGTTATGATGAATATGTAGAGTATTGTAAGGAAAATAATATTTTAGTTAAATATTTAGATAAAAATAAGAATTATATAATTGTTGGATATTATAGTGAATTTTCAGCTAATATAGAAGCAAGAGTTGCCGGTATAGAAGTAGATGGTTCTAATGCTAAACTATATATGTGGGATAAGTCTTCAGGAGTTGTGGCTGATAGTGCTGGATATATTATTACTATACCAGTAGATAAAAGTATTAAATCATTAAGTGTGATTCCTGTATATTCAGAAGAAGAATATGAAAACATAAAGAAATATGGTATGGAATATGATCCAAATAATGTTACAGTTGATAAACCTATTATATATTTATATCCTACTCTAGAAACTAATATTACTGTTAAATTACTTAATGATAACTTAATAACTCATTCTTATCCTAAATATAATAATGAATGGAATGTAAGAGCTAGTAGTAATGGAGACTTAATAGATTTAAAAACTAATAGAAAATTATATGCTTTATATTATGAAAGCAAACAAAATATTAATTTTAGTACTGATGATGGATTTGTTATTGAAGGAAAAGATACAGCTAAGTTCTTAGAAGAAAAATTAGAAATACTAGGACTTAATGAAAGAGAAAGTGAAGAATTTATAATATATTGGTTACCAAAACTTGAAAATAATAAATATAATTATATTAGATTTGCAACTATGGATGAAATAAATATAAATATGCCTTTAGAAATTAATCCTAAGCCTGAAACACTTATAAGAGTTCTTATGACATATAAAAAACTAGATAACAAAATAGATATTAAAGAACAAAAATTAACTAAAATAGTTAGAAATGGTTATACAGTTGTTGAATGGGGAGGAACTGAAATTAAATAAAAAATGTAGAATTAATTTTCTACATTTTATTTTTGACTTTGGAATAAAGATAAGACTTTTTCTTTTTCTTTTTGATCATTTATAATTTCTATACTTATTTCATTATTTTCAATAGTTTGAATTCCAAATTTAATTTCTAATGGTTTAAAATTGCTCATTAAATATATATAATGTTTTCCTTCATAATCTAGAGAACTAAAACAAATATACTCTTTATTATTACTTAATGTTATTATTTCACCTGTCTCTATCATAAATCCTCCTTTTTTATATAATACTTCTGATACTTTATTGAAGTATGCTCCAAGTGATTCTCTAATAGTATGAATGTATACAAACATAGCTTCAGTAAAATCATCATCACTAATATTATCACTATTTAAATCAAGTATTTCTCTATTAAATAATGTTTGATCTTTTATACCCATATCTGCGTTTATTTTTTCAATGAATGCGATTAGTTTTTTAGTTTCTTCGTTTACCATTTCTTTCTTTTTTTGAAGTGGTAATTTTTTATATGCATTTACATATTGGTTAAATGATGAGTCTTCTCTCATAATTGTGGACCTCCTAAATTTTCTATATCTTCAACAGTTATTTGTTTATCTATTAATGCATCTTTAAGATTTGCTTTTTCTGCTATTTCTGGTTTTATTTTTTTACTTACTAAAGAATCTACTGCTTTTTGAAATTCACTTTCGTGTTCAAATTTTTGTCTTGCATTTCCTACTAATTCATTTATTTTGCTTTCAGTAAGTGTTACCATCTTTTTATCATCTCTTTCACTTAATTTAGTTGCTATTAAAGATGCTGCTCCTGATAGAAGAGCTACTTCACTACTGATATTATGTATACTCCAAGTTAGGTGTTCACCTGTTTGAACTTGTTTTTCTTCTTTATCAAGTTTTTGTTCTAAATTATAATCTTGTATTCTATATTGTACTCCGTTTGAACCTGTTATTATCGAACCTGGTTTTAATAAGTTACCATTTGCATCTACTACTTTTAAATCTACATTTGTTCCGTTTTCTTTTATACTTATTGTACTCCCATTGAAGTCTTTATTCTCTACTTTGATGTTTTTGTTTGTTTCTAATATAACATTTTTATCTTCTAGTGATTTATCTACTTGGAACTTTACTAAATCATCAGTTGATACCCATCCTGATACTGGACCGCCTATATGAATATATGATTCTAAATCACTTATGGATACTCCTAGTCTATCTGCTGTTTCTTTTAAGTTTTCTCCTAGACTTTCTCCTTCATTATATTTAACTTGTACTATTTTGCCATCATTAAGTATTGAAATATAGTCTACATTATATTCTCCGGCTTCTCTATATTTTCCACCAAACTCAGCACTTTTGTTTGCTCCACCATATTTATAAGTGCTTGATTCGTGGTATTCAAGTCCTTCTTCCGTTTGAATTTTATCACCAGTTTTAATATCTTGTATTCTTTCTACTGCTTCATCTATTAATTCTTGCTCACTTTTTTCATGAAGTTCATCTACCATATATATAGCTTCTGTTCTATCATTTTGTACTACTTCTGTAGTAAATGTAGGTTCCATTTTAAATCCAGTTGCAAGTGTACCTGCAATAGCTATAACAATTGGTATGATAGTCATTTTCTTTTTGATTCTATCTATTACTCTATATTTTTCTTCTTTCTTAGGTTTTTGTTTTGGATCTTGTCCTTTTGTTGGTTCATCTATTTCAATTATTTCTGATGGGGTCATTCTTACATAATTTTCTAAGGCACTTTCTATTTCCGAAATGAGAACATAGTCTCCGTTTGGTAGTTCTATTCCTTCGTTTCCAAACATCATTACACCTTTATTATGTTCTTTGTTTTTAGCATATTCTTCGATTGCAATTCTTGCAGTATTTTGATTTTGAATAGAATTATCTTCGCTTATTTTTAAACCATTTGATACAGCAATTACGTCTTTAAATAGTTCTTCTATTACTTCTGGTTTATCTATCTTTTTACCTGTTTTCTTGCTTACATATACTACATTTGGTTCATCAGTTTGTAATTCTTTATTAATTGCTTCTGATACTTCATCAAAATTTACGTACTCTCCGTTTTCTAGTTCTATACCCTGTTTGTTATATCCCATCATTATAGAACTTGTTTTTTTCTCTTCACCATTTTGAGGAGTTATATGAACAGTTCTGTCATCTCTTCCTTCACCTAATGCTTCTTTTTCTTGAGGAGATAATGCTATAGTACTTAAACCATTTAAAGCAACTCTTATTTCTTCTATAGAATATCCTTGCTTTATTAATTTTTCTATATCACTTTGTTTCATTACTCACCTACTTATTTTAAAATCCATCTACTATGTGATTTTTATTATTCTTTAACATATCTTTTATTTCTTTTGGTTCTATTAATACATTATCTAGATCATTAATATTGAACCATTTAAATAGTATCCAATTTCCTTCTAAACCATTAAATTCATCATTATTTATTTCATCATTATAACTTGCTTCATAAATAGCTTCTACTTGCTGATAGGTCATTTCTTTATCAGTTACTACACATTCACTAAAACATTTAAAATCTATTATACTTATTTCTAATCCTGTTTCTTCTTTAACTTCTCTTTTAAGAGCATCTTCACTACTTTCAAGTTCATTTACTTTACCACCTGGTAGCATATAAAAGTCTCTATTTGATGACTTAAAGAGTAATATTTTAGTTTTATCTTTATTATAAATAATAGCTGATGTTCTATAGTGAAATTGATAATTGTTTTCTTTATATCTTATATCTTTCATAATACCTTATTCTTTCATTGCTTCTTCTACTAGATCATTCAATATTTTATTTCTATTATCTTCTCTACTAGTGTTTACTAATCTAAAATTATATTTTTTACATTCTTCTTTTAATAGTTCATTTCTTTCTAAAATATAATTAATGTTTCTTTTTACATCTTCTTTTGTAGTTGTTACTGGCCAATCATAAGATTTTGAGTATTTCATCATATCACTTTCAATGTTGTCTTCATTAGCATCAAGATTTGCTAAAAAATATATTTTTATATTATTCTTATTTTTTAATTTTGATATTTGTTTTGGTGTAAATATATATTCATATAGAGTATTTATTCCATAGTTTTTAGCATCTTCAAGACTTCTATTTATCATATTATCGAGTAATTCAATATATTTATCATCATTTCCATCTTCTAAGTCTTTAAATGTTGTTTCTAAAGAGTCTAATATCATATCAAAATTATATTGATTAAAATTATACTTGTTATGTAGCAAATTAGATAATGTTGTTTTACCTGCTCTTTTATTTCCACCTATTATAATAACTTTACCATTCATTTTATCACCTTATAACTATTCCATCTAGATTACATATGTATGAGTTTGGTAGTAGTTTTTTTATTTCATCTAATATTTTATCATCTTTTTCATATATTCTTCCAACTAGTATTCCCTCTATGAAGTTTGAAGGAACTCCGAAAATTATTGCACTTTCTCTATCTGTGAAGAAATCATCTTTGTGTTTCTTATCTTTTATGAATCTTTCATAGTATGATGGATTTACAAATTCTTTTAGTTTTCTATTTGAGATAGTATTTGATAAGATATCTCCTTTTAATAGTTTTTCTATGTATTTATTATTACTATCAAATATTATACCTATTTGTACTCTATCTTGAAGTAGACTTGGTAAGAATCTTGCTTCTTTAGTTTCTTCGATTGTCCACATATGACAATCATATTTTTTAGATTCTTCTATTATATTATTCATTCTTGAGTGAGGAATGACTGCTGTTTTATTTTGCTGTGTATCTTTTCCATTTTCAAATACTCCAGCATATAAAATAGTTCCACCTGAATAAAAATCAATATAATCTTTTAAGTAATAATCTTGTTTTAAATTCCATACACTTACATTACTTGGATACTTAGATGTTCTTGAATTTACAAACCAACTAGATATAAGACCATCTTTTAATATTTCTTTAAGTCCATCTATATTTTTATATGTACCATGAAGTAGCGTTCCTTTACTAAGTTTTACTTTATCACCGATGTTATATTTAGATTTTTCTATTCTATAGTTTTCTTTGGCTTTATAATAATTATTAATTTGCCTTATAACTAATGATTGTGTATTCTTACTAAATTTTTCTTTTACTATTTTTAAATAATCTTCTTTAGTCATATATACTCCTATAGTTAGTTTAACATAAAATATGAGTAAAATAAAACTATATTGTTGTTTTAATTATAGTTTTTTGATAAAACTATCTTAAGAATAGGATGTGAGTTTATGAAAAAAGGTAAAGTTAGAGTAAATAAGAAAAATAAAAGTAATATTATCATTGTATGTTTAGTAGTATTTATATTTGTATTTTCATTCTTTATTCATCCAGTGTTTATAGAAACACCTAATTCTGAAGAATTGATGTCTAAGAATATTTCTAATCATAGATTTAGAAATCAAAATTTTTCTGTTATTAAAAAGGACTATGAAGGTGAATATAATATACAACATAAGGTATTTGATAAGAATGACACATCATACAAAGAATTTAATGTTGAAAGAGTATATGACTATAGAAAGTATGAAGACTTTTGTAATAAGTTTAATATAGATGTTGTATATAAAGATACAAATAAAAATTATATAGTATATGCTTATTATAAAGAAAATGCTTCTATGATTAATGTTAGGGTTGCTGATATTGTAATAAAAAAAGATAAAGCTAAAATATATATATTAAATGATGAAGGTAGTGATTCAAATAAGAATTCTGCTTATGTATTTACTTCTCCAGTAGATAAAAATATTAAGACATTACTTTCTAATACTCGTCTTATAACAAATGAAAAATATGAAGAGATTCTAAATAGTGAAGAACCTATTAATGGTATTGATTAAAACTAAAAAAAATGTAGATTAATTTCTACATTTTTATTTTACATAACCTACTTTATCAAATGGATAGAATCTTATATCTACTCTTCCTACTATATCTTTTTTATTGAAATTACCAAGTATTCTACTATCTTTTGATATTGGCCTATTATCACCTAGAACAAAATATTCATCGTCTTTAGTTTCTACTTTAAAGTCATCTGTATCTTTAAACTCTATTTTAGTTTTTACTTCTTCTCCATTTATATAAAGTTTATTATTTTTATATTCAATTGTTTCATTTGGAAGACCTATTATTCTTTTTATGATTTTATCTTTATCTTCTTCATTTTTAACTACTACTATATCAAATCTTTCTATGTCTTTAATTCTATATACTAGTTTATTTATTATGACTAAGTCATGACTTTTTAATGTATCTTCCATACTACTTCCACTTACTGCGGCTGGTGTTATTAAGAATGTTCTTATTAGTACTACTATTAAAACTATATATACATAGTCTTTTATAGAGTTCCATATTTTTTTCATTTATTCTCCTTTTTCTAATAAAAAATTAGGTGTGAAACCTAATTTCTTTCTTTAATTCTAAAGCTTCCTGTTAATCCTTTTAAGAAGTTAAGTTTAGCTCTTCTTACTTTTCCTTTTTTAACAACTGTAATCTTATCGATTAATGGGCTATTAACTGGGAAAATTCTATTAACTCCAACGCTTCCACTTTTCTTTCTAACTGTGAAAGTTTCAGATACGCTTCCACCTTTACGAGCAGTTACGATTCCTTCGAATGCTTGAATTCTTTCTCTTTTACCTTCTTTAATCTTAACATCAACTCTTACTGTGTCTCCAACTTGGAAAGCAGGAACATTTGGGTTGATTTGTTTCTTATTGATCTTGTCAATTAGATTCATACTATATATCCTCCTTTTTGCTTGATTTAATCATACATAAATGCAGCGGATTAAGCGATATAATAATAACACAATTTATACACATTGTCTAGGTTTTTGGCTATTTTTCGATAAATTTCTCTATAAAATCTTCTTTTTCTATTAAATTTAATTCATTATTAGTTAATAAATATATTTTATTTGGTACTTCTTCTATATACTTTCTATCGTGTGATACTGATATAATAGTACCATTAAATTCTTTTAATACTTTTCTAATTACTGGATTAGAAAGTGGACTTACATTTCTAGTAGGTTCATCTAATAAAAGGACATTACATTTATCAAGTACTAGTTTCATTAATATTAATTTAGCTTTGCTTCCACCACTTAGATTATCTATATTACCGGTCATTTCTTCAGGAGTGAACTTCATATTACCTAAATACATTCTTGATTTAGTTATTTCTTCTTTATTCTTACTATCATTTGTTATAAAGCCTAATACATTATCATAACTATTAAGTATGTCATTATAATCTTGTGGCATATAACCTACTTTTATATCGGTTCTGTCTTTTAACATATCATAGATTTTTCTTATTAATGTTGTTTTTCCTGTACCATTCTTGCCTATTATACATATATGAACATTTCCATATACTTCTAAATTTATTTTTATATTGTTGTTATTTATAATTAGATTATAATTATTAAGATTTAGTATTTTCTTATTATTTGGTATGTTTACTTCTTCAAATTTAAAATATATAGATTCTTCAGGATCGGGTTTTTCAGTTATATCAATATTCTCTAATTTCTTTTCTTGACTTTTAACATTGTGCATTTTCTTTTTAAGTAATCTTCCTCCGTGAGGGTCACTTCTAGAAATATTATTTTGTTCAAACTCTACTCTTTGTTTTTGCCATTTAAGTTTTTCTTCCTTTTTCTCGAGTTCTTTCTTTTCAAAATTATGTACTTGAGTTTGATGAAGAATTGTTCTAAGTCTTAAGTCTATGTATTCATTATATTTAATTCTAAGAAGTGTATGCTTACATTCAGTTTTCTTTTTTAGACTTTCTATATGAAGTATCATATTAGCAGTTTTTGAAAGTAATGTTTCATCATGTGATATATAAATAATAGGTTTATCTATTTTATTAATAAAGTTTTCTAACCATATTAAAGTTTCAATATCTAAATCATTAGTTGGTTCATCTAATAAAAGTGCATCGTTATCATCAAGTAATAATTTTAAAATAGCTACTTTTATCTTTTCTCCACCAGATAATATATTCATTCTTTTATCTAGAATATCATCTTTAATATTTAAAATAGTTAGATTTTTATATAAATTATTTATCTTATTATAATAGTCATTATCACTTATGAATAAATAATCAAATACTTTTTGTTCTTTATAACTTTCAGTTATATGTTGTTCTAAGTATCCAATTTTATTATTATTTAGATTTATAGTACCTGTTACTTCTGCATAATTACAAATACCAATTATACATTTTAAAAGTGTTGATTTTCCATTTCCTTCTTCGCCAATAATGGCTAGTTTATCGTTTTTGTTAAGATTAAGAGATAAGTCTTTAACTAAGTATCTATCATTTACTTTGATAGATAGATTTTTTATTTCTATCATATTATGCCTCCTTTTTTGGCATAATTAAAGTTTATGCCATACTTATATTAATTTGTTCATCTCTTTCACCTCTTCTTTAGTACATTATATCATTAATTTACCAAAATAAAAAGGAACTTATGTTCCTTAATTATTAACTATTTTATTTATTTCTCTATTTTTCTTTTCTATTTGACTTTCTACATATATTCTTTGTACTGCTGTAAATGCTCCGATAGTAGCTAAGCACGAACTACCACCATAGCTTAAGAATGGAAGTGGTACTCCTGTTAGTGGTATTATTCCAAGAACTCCACCTAGATTTACAAATATATGAAGCATGAAGTATACTCCTAGCCCATAACATATAATTGAATTAGATAAATTATATGTATTCGTTGCTACTCTAAATACAAAGTATGTAAGTAACATATAAGCTAGTATTATTGCTATACCAACTATTACTCCGAATTCTTCTACTATTATAGGGAATATAAAGTCTGTATGACTTTCTGGTAAGTATAAATATTTTTGTATTGAGTTTCCTTGTCCTACTCCTTTAAGTCCTCCGTTATCAATAGCTATAAAGCCATTACATACTTGGTAACCAGTTTGTTCTTCATATCTATCGCCGCAAGCAGGACCACGTCCGCGTAAACGTCGGA
>SFTR01000119.1 GCA_004560915.1 bacterium
TATAGATAAATGGTTACTTTCTAAATATAACAACCTAGTTAAAAATGTAACTACTAATATGGATAAATATGATTTAAATAAAGTAGTACATTTAATTCAAGACTTTGTATGTGATGACTTAAGTAACTGGTATATTAGACGTAATAGACGTAGATTCTGGGAAAGTGAACTTACTGATTCTAAGAAAGCGGTATATAAAACTACATATGATGTTTTAGTAGGAGTATGTAAGTTAATTGCTCCAATTAGTCCATTCCTAAGTGAAGAAATCTATCAAAAACTAACTGGAGAAGAAAGTGTTCATTTAGCAGACTATCCAGTATGTGATGACAAACTAATAGATGAAAAACTAGAAGAAAAGATGGACTTAGTAATAGAATTAATTAGTTATACTAGAAATATTCGTGAAGAAGCTAAAATCAAAGTACGTCAACCAATCAAAGAAGTAATATTTGAAGAAAAATATAAAGAATTAGTTGGTGAATTTGAAAGCCTATTTAAAGAAGAACTTAATGTTAAAGAAGTAAACTGGACTAAAGATTTATCTAAATATTTAACTATTTCTTATAAACCAAACTTCAAAGAAGTTGGCAAAGTATTTGGAAGCAATATTAAAGCATTTGCTGATTACTTAAGTAATATTAGTGAAGAAGATTCTAAGAAATTAGAAAGCGGAAAATTAACTATAACATTAAATGATACTAAATATAATGTAGACTCAAGTTATGTATTAAAAACAGTTAATGCAACTGATGGATACAAAGCTGTAATGTTAAATTATAAAACAGTTGTAATAAATACATCTCTAGATCAAGACTTAATCAATGAAGGTTTAGCTCGTGAAATAGTATCTAAAGTACAAAACTTAAGAAAAACAAGTGGATTTGATATTTCAGACAGAATAGATATGAAATATAATGGACCTAAAGAAATAAAAGATGCACTAAATGAATTCAAAAGTTATATTATGGATGAAGTACTTGCACTTACTCTTACTGAAGATGAAAATGCAAGTGAAGAATTAAAAATAAATGATTGCATTATGAAAGTATCTATCAAACAAGTTAAATAGTAAAAGCACTAGAAATAGTGCTTTTATTTTGTTATAATAAACTCAAGTCAAATTATTTTGATTATATATCAAGGATTAATCTAGTATTAGGAGATATATGAAAGATAATATTTTAAATATTTAATCTTTAAGAAGGAGAAATTGATTACCAAAATTATATAATTTTTATTAAAAAACTATACAAAAAAGAAAGGTAAGAAATGAAAATGAAAGTTATAGTTGTTAAGACTATAGAAGATTTAGAAAGAATTAAAGGATTAAAGAGTGATAGGGTTGTTGTTATATTAAATAATGATTTAGATTTAAAAGATATTAAGAATTTTGAAAGTATTAATATGAGTGATACTAGTGTTGTTATTTATGGAAGAGGACATACTATTAAAAATTTATCTATAAGTGGTGAAGACACAGTTGGTATGTTTAGTGAATTAAAAGATTTATATGTAAGAGATACTATATTTGATAGTGTAAATGTTAATGGTATATGTGAAGTAGGAGTTCTATCAGGACATGTAAGTGGTAAACTTGATGTTAAAGGTTCACTATTTCATGGTAAAATTACTGGAGAATCTTTTGTAGGATCTCTATGTGGCACAGCAGAAACTATAAATATAGAAAATACAGATCTTTTCACTGAAGTGAAAGGAGAAGAACTTACTGGTAGTGTAGTAGGTTTAGCAAGAAATTACAAAAGTAAAAGAATAGGTAACTTTACCACTCTAAATGTAACTACTCATTATGGAGAAAAAGAATATGGAGTAGTAACTGGAAGAATATTAAAAAAACAGTGGCTTTAAAAGCCATTTTTAATTGCATAATTCACAAAAATATATTATACTTAGTATAATAGGTGAAGATATGAAAAAAATATTAAAATATTCTTTTATAACAATTCTAGCATTTTTAATTAGTATGACAGTACAAGCAGCAACAAAAGAATGTACTTATAAGCTAAGTTATAATTCAGGAGGAGCTAACTTAAGTGATGAAATAACATTTTATTTAGACCCAGGAAAAGGAATACAAGATAAATTCAAAATAAAAAGTACAAATAAAGAGTATTCATTTGGTACAACTGGATTTGCCGTAGCAAAAGGTAAAATATTTAATGATAAAGATTTTTTTATCGATACTAAACAAACAGTGGAATATGCATTTTACGATTCAAATAATAAAATTGTAAGTTCTTGTCCATCATCACTAGCATACTTTGATTTTGGTACAGGTGGCAGTTTATTCGGAGATGGTTACATATTATGTAATTTTAATTACCACGGAGGGGCAGAAGGTGTACTAGTAAAAGGTAGCATTAGTCAAGTAAAAAGTAGTAATGAGTCAAGTGAAGACAAATCAAATGCAAGAAAAAATTGTGGTAGTAGTTTTGTTTTTCCACTAAATTCAACAAAAAATGCTTCTGAATTTGAAGGCTATTCACTAATAGGACAATACTATATGGAAAATAATACTAAGTACATAGAAATAAAATTAAAAAAAGGAACAGAAGAAAGAGATAGTACCACTCATGCATTAGTACCAACAGTTGGATCAACACTAGAAATCGATTACTTTCAAAAAAACTATGGTGGATTACCAATAAAAGTTGAAACATTTGATAAATGTGACAGTATGCCAGCAACAAAAACTTGTGAAGTAGATGATTCAAGCAAAAAAATATTTATAGGTTCTAATTGTTCAAATGATTATAATGGGGATCCGGATACAGAAAAAACAACAGAAACTAAAGAAGAATACGAAGCAAATTATGAAAATAAACATGGAAGTTTTAGTGGAACACTAACTACACAAGGATTTGGTGAAGGAGGAGAAACTTGCGAAGAAATCCTAAAGCCAAACTTAGTTAAACTAATAAAACTATGCATAATAGTTCTAAGAATAGCAGGAGCAATAATAGCTATTATA
>SFTR01000120.1 GCA_004560915.1 bacterium
GTCTTTGTAAATAAGTCTTAAGTCTGCTGTAGACATAATAACATCTTTACCAGTACCTTCTATTTCTAAACTAAAATAAGCATATGAATAACCAACTATACTTAAAAATATAAATGTTGTTAACATAACACCTAAAATTATTCTAATAGTTTTACTATTCTTCATAAATAATCTCACTTATTATCTAGAATAATTATAATATTTTAAAAGAAAATGGTCAACTTTAATATAAATAATATTTAATATATGATATACTTATCTAAGATAAGGAGATTCATATGTTACCTGGTTACAAAAAAGATAGTGAAGAACAAAAAATAAAAATCATCGAAGAAGAAGTAATAAAATCAATTGACCCTTCATGGAACAAAGATGAAACCATAAGATATGTATATTTATATATAGGAAAATATATTTCTAAAAATGTAAGTTTTTTCTATTCATTAGGTAGAAAACTTGATAATAAGAATTATGATTATAAAAGAATTAAAAGTACTTATGATAGTAAACAAATACGTAATTTATCTGTTATATGTAAATCTGCCGCTGTTATATTACAAAGAATATATAAAAAACTAGGTATTAAAAGTGAATTAATTGAAACTACTCAGTTTAATCCATTTACTGATGAAGAAACTAAAGAAACTCTTGAAGTACATCATTGGTTTTTAGCAGCAACTGGTGAAAATGATAGAACTTATTTCTTAACTATTGTACCTGATCTATTTAATATACAATTTAATATGAAAACAGAACACTACGGAAATAACATAACTTATGTAAGAGAAAATAAAAAAGGTGAACAAGAAGTACAATATAAAGGGCCTGAAATTAAACACACTGTTTTAAGTGATGAAGAACTTGCTCGTATAGATGAAAAAATTGGATATATTATTCCATACACAACTACTGATGAATATGGTAAACAAAGAAGATATGATGGATATGATAACATATTTATAGAAAATCTAAGAACATATTTAAGAAAAAATAATTATATTATTGAACTAGGATATGACACTAAATTCTTTAAAGATATTTTAAAATATAAAGTTAATGGTATGTTAATAGAAGACTACTTAAATACCCATGAATTTGATATGAATGAAATAGATAAATGGATAGAATTTATAAAAGAGAAAGCCGCATTTTATGGACACAACCCAAATGAAGATAAAGATGTAAATGGTAAAATAAATGCTCTTAGAAACTCTCTTATAAATAAAGATGTAAAAAAATATAGAGTTTTAATTAGTCAACTAGGAACTAACTTTGTAGATGACAAATATAAAATAGAAAGACATGGATATTGTTCACAAGAATATTTAGAAAAGAAATTTGAATATTTATTCCCAAAATTCTTTGGTTTAAATGAAACGTCTAACTATGATAATAAATCTATTTCACTTTTAACTAGATTTACTGGATTATCAGAAAAATTAGACTTTATCGATATGTTTATTGAGAATATGTTTCCTGAATTAAGAGAAGCTAAAGCCAGTGAAGGAATTAAAATAAATCCAAAATATTCTTTATATAGAAATAGAATTCAAAGATATGTTATCTACTCTACTAGAAGAAAACAATTTGACATTATATTTTCTATTGATAATAGTAATACATATTATTATTTAGATCCAGTTAAGGGAACATTTAAGAAATTAAATAATTTATTAAATTTAATTAGTGATGAATTTATAGTAGTAAGTGATGAATTAAGAAATAGAATGCAAGAAGTAGAAAACATTGAAGAACCTCTAATAAAGACTTTAGATGAGCCATTAGAAATGACTTTATAAAGTCTTTTTAATTTAACAAAAAATATTATTTAGAATATATTACTATGAAAGTGAGGTTATATGAAAAAGATAATTCTTGTAGTAGTAACTATATTTTTAATATTTATAATTGCTTTCTCTTTTAAGAAGGAAGAAAGCAATAAAATTGTAGTTTCAGAAGTAACACACTCTGTATTTTATAGTCCTTGGTATGTAGCTCTTGAAAATAAATATTTTGAAAGTCTAGGTCTTGATATTGAAGTAGTATTAACTCCAGGCGCTGATAAAGTTGCTTCTTCTGTAATATCTGGAGATGCTAATATAGGATTTTCTGGTCCTGAAGCAACTGTTTATGTTTACAACAATAGTAATGAAAAACTAGTTACATTTGCATCTCTTACTAAAAGAGATGGTCAATTTATAGTTGGTGACTGTAAATATAAAAATAATTTTAGTATATTAGACTTAAAAGGTAAAAAAGTATTAGCTGGAAGAAGTGGTGGTATGCCATTACTTATGTTTAAGTATGCTCTAAAAGAATCAAATATTGATGAAAAAGATGTTATTATTGATACATCTATAGACTTTGCATCTCTAACTGGTGCATACATTAGTGGTCAAGGAGACTTTGTAAATCTATTTGAACCAAATGCTCTAAAAGTCGAAAAAGAAGGTTCAGGTTGTGTATTATCATCTCTTGGTAATATATCAGGTACTGTTCCCTACACTGCTTTCTATGCTAAAGAAAATTACATTAAAAAGAACAAAGATGTTATAAAGAAATTTAATGAAGCACTAAATAAAGGATTAGAATTTGTACATAAAAATGATGCTAAAACTATAGCTAATGCTATTAAAAGTCAATTTAGTGATACTTCTATTGAAGACCTAATAACTATAGTTGAAAGATATAAGAGTGCTGACTCTTGGTATAATACAACATACATAAATAAGAAAGACTATAATAGATTATTAGATATTATGATATATGGTAAAACAATAGATAAGAAAATTAACATAGATGATTTAATAACAAATGAATACATCTAATATTTTAGAAGTAAAAAACATATCTAAAGTTTACCATACAATCGAAGGAGAAATAGAAGCATTAAACAATATAAGTTTTAATATAACTTCAGGAGACTTTATCAAGATTAGATATTATATTTAGTATAGAACTTTTTCCACAACCAGAAGGACCTA
>SFTR01000010.1 GCA_004560915.1 bacterium
AAAAAAATATAGAACTACTGTTATATCTATAATAGTATGTACTTCAGTATTTATTGCTCTTACATATTTTATGAATCTTGGATTTAGAGAAATAGATAAAGAAATGGGTACTCAAAACTATAATATATCTATTAATATTATTAAACCTGAAAAAGTAGAAAAAGAATATAAAGAATTTTTGAATCTTGATTATATGGAAAGGATTAGTATAGAAAGACTTACTCATTTAGTTATATCAAGTGATTATTATGATCCTAAATTAAAAGCTTTACTAAAAGAAAATTTTATAGATCCTGGTAGCGACATTCAAGTTTCAGTTATGGCTATAGGAGAAGATGAATACGATAGATATTTAAAAAGTCTTAACTTAAATAAGGAAGATGTGAAAGATAAAGGAATTCTTATAAATAATAGTTTCTATGATGTTGATGTTGATGGAACTAGCAAACAAGTTGAATATGATGTTTTAAAGAGTAGAAAAGGGGATAGTATAAGTGGTAAAGCATTTAATTTTGTTAATGGTGGATATGATGAAAAAACTATCGAAGTAGGATATGTAACTTATGAAAGACCTCTTGGACTTGAAAATCAATTTACTGGATCTTTCTTAATAGTGAGTGATGAATACTTTGATAAGTATCTTAAAGATAACATGTATTTAAGTTATACAATATATATTCATTCTAGTAATCCAGATAAACTTCAAGAAAATGTTGAAAATATATTTAGTAATTATGATGACTATGGTATAAGTAACTTAGATAAACAAATGAGAAGTGTTAAAGGTTTATATACTTTAGTTGCTATATTCTTATATGGTTTTATTACTGTTATAGCTTTAATTGGTGTTACTAATATATTTAATACAATAAATACTAATATTAGTCTTAGAACTGGTGAATTTGCTATATTAAAGAGTATTGGAATGACTCAAAGAGAATTTAATAAACTTATTAATTTAGAAAGTATATTTTATAGCACTAAATCATTATTAATAGGTATTCCTATAGGAGTAGTTCTTTCATACTTAATATATATGGCATTTAATCAAGGAGGAACGACATTTACATTTGAACTTCCTATTAAAGGAATAATAATTAGTATACTTGCTGTATTTGTACTTGTGTTCTTTATAATGAATTATTCTGTTAGAAAAGTAAATAAACAAAATATTATAGAAAGTATACGTAATGAAAACATTTAAGGACTTAGGTCCTTTTTTGTGCTATAATGAATAAGAGGTAAATTATGAAGATATTACTTGTAGAAGATAATTTAAATATAAGAGAGAGTTTAGAATATTCTTTTAAGATTAAAAAGATAGATTTAGTAAGTGTTCCTGATGTTAAAAGTACTCTTAAGTATTTAGAAAATAATAAAGTAGCCTTAATAATACTTGATGTTACTTTACCTGATGGGAATGGATTTGATTTATATAAAGATTATATTAAAGATATGGAGATTCCTGTTATATTCTTAACAGCTCGTGATAGTGAAGAAGATATAGTTAATGCTTTAGATATGGGCGCAAGTGACTATTTAACTAAGCCATTTAGAACTGGAGAATTAATTGCTCGTATAAATAAAATACTTAATAAAAAGACTATAAGTGTAAGTGATATTACATTTGATCTTAATAGAATGTGTGTATATAAAAATAATGAAATAATTAATTTAACAACGTTAGAAGTTAAGATATTAGGACTTTTATTTAGTAATATTAATAAAGTAGTTACTCGTGATAAAATAATTGAAAGTATATGGGAATGGACTGGGAATGATGTTAATGATAATACAGTTACTGTCTATATGAAAAGAATACGTGAGAAACTTGATACAGATATAATAATTACATTAAAAGGGATAGGATACAGGATAGATGAAAAATAAAGTAAACAAGAAAACATTAATTTTTATAATTATAACTAGTGTGTTTTCATTAGTTCTTTTTGGTTTACTTTTAAATTATCAATATAAAACTTATACTATAAATTATAATAATAAAATTAATTCTTTAATTAATGAAGTTATAAATAAATATCCTGAAGTTAATGAAAGTGATTTAGTTGGTATATTAAATAGTGAGAGTGAAGATGATTTACTTAATAAATATGGTATTAATGATAAAAGTAGTTCTGTTATAGAAAATGATAAACTATTTAAAAAGTATTTGTTTATTGATCTTAGTATTCTTTTTATAATTATTATTACTTTATATGTGTATTTTGTTATTAATAAGTCTAAGAGAACTAAGAAAATTAATAAAATTATAGAATTAATATCTAAAATAAATAAGAGAAACTTTGATATAGATATAGAAGATTATACTGAAGATGAACTTTCTATATTAAAACAAGAAGTATATAAAACATCTTTAATGCTTAGAAGTGAAGCAGATAATTCTTTAAAAGATAAACTAAATCTAAAAGATTCTTTAAGTGATATAAGTCATCAATTAAAGACACCACTTACAAGTATAACTATTATGATAGATAATATACTTGATAATGAGGAGATGGACTCTAAAACTAGACGTAAGTTCTTAATAAATATTAAAAGAGAAATAATAAATATTAATTTTTTAGTACAAAATCTTCTTAAACTTTCTAAGTTTGATGCGAATGTAATAAAATTTAATAAAGAAGAAGTATTAATTAAAGATATAGTTGATGAAGCTATTAAGAAAGTTAGTGCTTTAAGTGAGTTAAAAGGCGTTAGTATTAAAGTTTCAGGAGATAAGGGATCTACTATTAAGTGTGATTTTATGTGGGAAGTAGAAGCACTTTCTAATATTATTAAGAATTCTATTGAACATATAGAAAAAGATGGCTTTGTGGAAGTAAATTATACTAAAAATAAAGTTTATTCTAGAATACTTATTAGAGATAATGGTGTAGGTATAAATTCTGAGGATTTACCATATATATTTGATAGATTTTATAAAGGAAAAAATACTAGTAAAGATAGTGTAGGAATTGGACTTGCTTTATCTAAATCAATAATAGAAAAGGATAATGGAAGTATAAGTGTTAAAAGTACTCCTAAGATTGGAACTGTATTTACTATAAAATATTTTGAATAGTGAGGATATATGAATAGATTTAAAAGTACAAAGTTAGCTAGTATATTTGGAATACTTGGTAATATACTTCTAATGATAATTAAAGGTATTGTTGCATTTTTAACTGGTAGTCAAGCAATGATTGCTGATGCATTTAATAGTGCAGGAGACATTTTTTCTTCACTTATGACATATATAGGTAATAAGATATCTAGTAAACCTAAAGATGATGATCATAACTTAGGACATGGTAAAGCTGAATATATATATTCAATGCTTATTAGTATATCTATGATATTGATGGCTTTATTTATATTAAAAGATTCATTTATTTCGTTAGTAAAAGGAAAAGAATATGATTTTTCAATATGGTTAATAGTTGTATGTATAACAACAATTATTATTAAGTTTTGTTTATATATGTACACTAGTAAAGTATATAAGAAATATAATAATTTACTTGTTAAAGCTAACTCAAAAGATCACTTTAATGATATGATTATTACTAGTGTAAACTTAGTATCTTGTGTGTTATCAATATATGGAATATAATTTTTAGATGGAGTAGTTGGTATTATAATCTCTGTATGGATCATATATACATCTATAAAACTTTATATAGAAAGTTATAATGTTTTAATGGATAAATCAATATCTATTGAAACTCGTAATGAAGTATATGAGATAATAGATAGACATAAAGAAATAAAAAAAGTAATTCATTTTAATTCAACACCAGTAGGATATAAATATCAAATAAGTTTTACTATATATGTTGATGGCAATATGAGTACTTTTGATAGCCATAATATAGCAAATAAACTTGAAAAAGAAATTATTAAAGAGATAGATGAAATATACTTAGTTATAATTCATGTTAATCCAATTTAGGAGGATTTATGAATTTTTTAGAGATATTACTTATTAGTGTATCACTTGCAGCTGATGCTTTTGCGGTAAGTGTATGTAAAGGACTTTCATTAAAGAATATTAAAGTTAGGAATTCAGTTAAGATTGGTATATGGTTTGGCGTTTTTCAAGCATTGATGCCTACGATTGGATTCTTTTTAGGTGAAACATTCGAACATATAATAACAAGTATAGATCACTGGATAGCATTTGTGTTATTAGTTTTTATTGGTGGTAAGATGGTGATTGAGTCACGTTCTAAGGAAGAAAAAGTAGATAGTGATTTAGGACTCAAAACTATGTTAATGTTATCTATTGCGACAAGTATAGATGCTTTAGTAGTAGGTATTGCTTATGTATGCGTTTATGGTAGTAAGAATGCAATTATTACTTTTCCGATGATAGGTATTATTACATTTATACTTTCAGTATGTGGAGTTTACATAGGAAATAAGTTTGGAAGTAAATATAAAAGTGTAGCTGAACTTACTGGTGGAATAATATTAATACTTTTAGGACTTCAAATATTACTTGAACATTTAGAAATTTTATAATAAAAAATTTAAAATATATAGAAAATATAGTATAATAAATATAGAGGTGAAAGATATGAAAAAAGTAAATACTGTTATAATAGGGATTTTATTTATAATAGTTGGTGTTATTGTTGGCTTTAATTCATTTGGAATTACTAATATTAATATATTCTTTAGTGGATGGTGGACTTTATTTATTATAATTCCTGCGATTAATGGAATTATTAGTGATGATGAGAAACTTGGTAGTATTATATGGCTAATAGTTGGTATTATTTTATTACTGGGTTGTCAAGATATGATTAGTTTTGATATTATTTGGAAGTTAATGTTACCATTAATTTTAGTATTTATTGGACTTTCTATTATGTTTGGTAGCAAAGATAAGAAATTAGATACTAAAAATAATAAGAATCGTGAATTTTGTGCTTGCTTTGGAGGGCAAACTGTAAAATTTGATGATCAAGATTTTAAAGGTGCTGAAGTAAATGGTATATTTGGTGGTATTACATTAGATCTTAGAAATGCTAAAATTAAAGATGAAAGTGTAATTGAGGCTGCTGCTGTATTTGGTGGTGTTACTATACTTATACCTGAAGACTTAAAAGTTGAAATTAAATCTACATCAGTATTTGGTGGAGTAATAGATAAAACTAAATCTAAAGAAAAAAATGATAAAATAACATTATATGTTAATGGAAGTGCTATATTTGGTGGAGTAGAAATTAAATGACAAAAGGCCAAAAATTAATAAAATATTTTGCAATAATTTTAGCAATATTCTTAATAGTTAGCGTTGTTGGTGGTATAGCTAGTGGTGTATTAAATATATTTGGATTATTTGATAATGTAAATTATGAAGAAAAAAACACATATATTTATACTGAAACAGCAGAACAAGAAATAAATTCTTTGGAAATTAAACTAAAAACTAGTAAGTTAAAAATATATCCTGGTGAAAGTTTTTCTATAGAAACTAATAACAAAAACATTAGTTATAACTTTGATAAAGATAAAATTATTATAAAAGAAAAGAAATATATAAATTTCAATAATAGTATAACAATAACAGTACCTAAAGATAAAATATTTGATAGTGTATATATTGATTCAGGTACTGGCAATATAGTTGCTGATGATTTAAGCACTTTATATCTAGAATTAGATGGTGGTGTTGGAGATATTACATTTAATAATTTAAGTGTTACTGATGAAATTAAAATTGAAAATGGAGTTGGTAATATAGGACTCTTAGATTCACAAATAAATAATTTTGAATTTGATGGTGGAGTAGGAAACTTTAGATTTGAAGGAGATTTATTTGGCAAGAGTGACTTTGATACTGGTGTAGGCGATATATATTTAGAAATTAATAGTAGTTTAGATGATTATGCTGTAGAAGTAGACAAAGGTATTGGTAATATAACTATTAATGATGAAAAAGTTAATTCAAATTATAGAAATAATGAAGAATCATCTAAATCTATACTTATTGATGGTGGAGTAGGAAATGTTACTTTAAAATCTAGAAAGAATATTAAGTAGAGAAATCTCTACTTTTTCTTTGTAAAAAGCCATAAAAGTGGTAGAACATGTACAATTTTTGCAGTATTGAAGAGATTAGTAAAAAACTAAATATTACTCCTAAAAAAGTAATGAAACTTAATTATAAGAAAGAGTTTAGTAATTAGACTTTTTAAATTGTAAATATTTTGTATTTAATTTACATTGGTTGTACAATTTGATATAATTTAGTGTGTAATATTATTATGGAGGTACTGGTATGCTAGAACTTAAAAACATTAAGAAAAGTTATGAAATGAATGACTTTAAGCAAAAAGCTCTTGATGGCGTAAGTTTATCATTTAGAGAATGTGAATTTGCATCTATACTTGGTCCTTCAGGTAGTGGTAAAACAACACTTTTAAATATTATTGGTGGTTTGGATCAATATACGAGTGGTGACTTAATAATAAATGGTATAAGTACTAAATTATATAAAGATAGAGATTGGGATGCTTATAGAAATTATAGAGTTGGTTTTGTATTTCAAAGTTATAATTTAATTAGTCATCAATCTATACTTTCTAATGTAGAACTTGCTTTAACTTTATCAGGTGTTTCTTCTCGTGAAAGAAAAGAAAGAGCAAAAGAAGCACTTATTAAAGTTGGATTAAAAGAACATATAAATAAAAAACCTAGTCAATTAAGTGGTGGTCAAATGCAGAGAGTTGCGATAGCTCGTGCTTTAGTAAATGACCCTGATATAATACTTGCGGATGAACCAACTGGTGCTTTAGATTCTGAAACCTCTGTACAAATAATGGAAATATTAAAGAATGTTTCTAAAGAAAAATTAGTTATTATGGTTACACATAATCCAGATTTAGCAAAAGAATATAGTACTAGAATTATTAAACTTAAAGATGGAAAGATAACTGATGACTCTAATCCATATGAACCTGGTAAATCTAAAATTATAAAAAGTGATGAAAGTTCTCATAAAACTTCTATGTCTTTAATAACTGCATTAGGTTTATCATTTAACAATTTAATGACTAAAAAGGGGAGAACTGTTTTAGTTTCTTTTGCTGGTAGTATTGGTATTATTGGTATTGCTTTAATACTAGCACTATCTAATGGATTTCAAAATTATATAGATAGTATACAGGAAGATACATTATCGTCTTATCCACTTACTATAACAAGTAGTTCTGCTGATATGACATCTTTATTCTTATCAATGATGGACTCAAATGAAGAAGGAAAAGAAGGCATTGTAGAAGAGAAACAATATATGACTAATATGTTTGGTAGTATGTCTGTAAATGACCTTAAAAACTTTAAAAAATACTATGAAAAAGAAGATAATTCTATAATGAAAGATATAGCTAGTATTAAGTATGGATATAGTATAAGTCCTAATATATATACAATTGATACTAATAATAAACTAACTAAACTTAATCCTAGTTCACTTATGAGTACTATGTATAGTTCTAGTATGACAATGTCTGTTTCAGCATTTTCAAGTGTTTTTACTCAAATGGTAGATGATATGGAAAAACTTAATAGTCAATATGATGTATTAGAAGGTAAATGGCCAGAAAAATATAATGAGATGGTAATAGTCTTATCAGATCCATATTCTATATCAGATTTACTTGTATATTCTCTTGGACTTAGAGATATGAATGAACTAACTGATATGATTACTAAAGTTATGTCTGGAGAAGATGTTAAGATTAAACATGAATCCTATAAATTTACATATAAAGATTTAATGAATATTAAGTTAAAACTTATAAATCAAAGTGATACTTATAAATATAATTCTAAATATCAAACTTATGAAGATATGAGTGATGATGAAAAATATATGAAGGGCTTATATGAAAGAAGTGAAGACTTAAAGATAGTTGGAGTAGTTGCTCCTAAAAAAGGTACTACATCTAAATCATTAAATCCTGGTGTTGCTTATAAAAAAGAATTAATCTATCATATAGTAGATTATGCTAAAAATAGTAAGATAGTTAAAACTCAATTATATAGGGAAGATACTGATGTATTTTCTAATAAGAAGTTTGATGATCAAAACAAGAAATCTAATTTAAACTTTGAAGATATGATTAGTGTTGATGAGGATATGTTAAAGAGTGCTTTTGGTGTTAATATAGACCAAAATGATATAAAGAATACTACTACTAATTATATGAATAAGATATCTAGTAATATAACTGTTGATACTACTGTGGCTAAGGGTAACTTTATGAATGACCTTACTAATTTAATAAGTGGTATGCTTAATAATTATAAAAATAATCCTTTAGAAAAAGATAATGATAAACCTGTTATTTATATGAAAGATATAGATAATATAGTTAATTCTTATATAGATAGTGATGGTGTATCAAAGATATTTAAGTCTTTAGAAAAATCTTATGTAATACCAAGGGATGTATTTAAAAGTACATATCAAAAATTATTAGTTGGGTACTTACAAATGTATGTTGGTGTTGCTTCAAAGAGTGGTTTAGTGGTAGGGGACGAAACAAATATAGGAGCATATCTTGATGATAGCGTAAGTACTAGTGTTACTGAAAACTATATGGGAAGTGATGAGATAATTGCTACTAGCGAGGGATTTGCAAGTAAGATGACTGAAGCATCTATGCAAAAGAATATACTTACTGAAGTAGGAAACTTAACGAGCAGTTTAGTTAGTAAATTCTCTAATGCATTTAATGTAGACTCAAGTAAAATAGCTGGAGCTTTCAAATTTAATTTAGATGAAGATGAACTTAAGAGACTTATGTCTTCTATGATGACTAAAGAAGAATCAAGTTACTCGAATAATCTTATTAATTTAGGGTATCAAGATTTAGAAGAACCTACGATGATATCATTCTACTTTAATTCATTTGATTCTAAAGAAAACTTTATTAAATACTTAGATAACTATAATGAAAAGATGAAAAATAGTAATCAGGAAGATAAAGAAATTAAATATACTGATACTACTGGAATACTTATGTCTTCTGTTAAAAAAGTTGTAAATACTGTTAGTTATGTTTTAATAGCATTTGTTTCTATTTCACTTGTTGTATCAAGTATTATGATAGCTATTATTACATATATAAGTGTACTCGAGAGAACTAAAGAGATTGGTATTTTAAGAGCTGTTGGTGCTAGTAAAAGTGATATATCTCATGTATTTAATGCTGAAACATTTATAGAGGGACTTATATCTGGTATATTTGGTATTGGAATTACATTATTATTATGTATACCTATAAATATAATTATTGAACATCTTATAAATGTAAGTAATCTTGCAACTCTTCCATTTGTAGGAGCAGCACTTCTTATTATACTTAGTGTTGTTCTTACATTAATAGCTGGTATAATACCATCTAAGATGGCAAGTCGCAGAGATCCAGTTGAAGCACTTAGAACAGAATAGTTTGACAACTATAAAAATAAGATGTATAATTTTAGTAGTTTTGTTGATGAAGAGGTTACCACAGTAGTGATATAGAACTCTGTACAGGAATTAATAGCCATTGACTGAGAGCTATTATTAGAACTATATTTATGAAATTCAATAACTGAGTCAAATCGTGATGAGCGTTATTCTATAGAGTGCTATATAATAGAACAAAGGTGGTACCGCGGATTTAATAGTGATTCGTCCTTTATGGATGAACACTATTTTTATTTATAAGAAAGGAAGAAGTTATGAAAGAAAAATTAGAACAAATTAAAGAAAATAGCTTAAAGAAGATTAATGAATGTAAGACTACTCTTGAACTTCAAGAAGTTATGAAAGAACTTACTGGTAAAAAGAGTGAACTTACTGAAATAATGAAAACTATGGGTAGTTTAGAGCCAGATGAAAGAAGAGAAATAGGTATGATTACTACTGAAATTAAAAAAGTAGTAGCTGAAGCTAATCAAAAGAAGCAAGATGAATTAGTTTCACTTCAAAGTGTGCTTGATAGTCCAATGGATTTAACTTTACCTGGCAGTGAAGTAAATGGTGGAGCATTACATCCTATTACTCAAATGTGTTATGACTTAAATCAAGCATTCTTATCACTTGGATTTGAAGTTTATAGTGAAGATGATATAAGTAGTGAAAAGTATGCATTTGATAATTTAAATTTCCCAGAAGATCATCCAGCTCGTCAATCTATGGATACATTTTGGATAGAAGGAACAGAAGATAAAAATGGATGTGAAAGACTTTGCTTAAGACCACATTTAACTGGTGGAAGTGTAAGATACTTACTTAAACATGGAGCTCCTGCTAGATTTGTATATCCTGGTAGAGTTTATAGAAACGAAAATACTGATGCTAGACATGAACGTGCATTCTTTCAATATGAAGCATTAATAGTAGATAAAAACATATCATTCTCAGAAGGAATTGTTATGATTCAAACTATACTTGAAAAAGTATTTGGTAGAAAAATTAATGTACGTATGAGAGAAGGATTCTTCCCATTTACAGAACCTGGATATGAAATAGATATGGAATGTTTAGTTTGTGGTGGTAAAGGATGTAAAGTATGTAATCATAATGGATGGATTGAAGTTATGCCAGGTGGTGTAATACATCCAAATGTACTTAAGAGTGCTAACTTAGATCCTGAAGAATGGACAGGATTCTATATTAATATAGGTCTTGATAGACTTGTTATGATGAGATATGGTGTAGACGATGTAAGACTATTCCATAGTGCAGACTTAAGATTCTTAAGTCAATTTAAGTAGGAGGTATAAAAGTATGAAAGTATCATTAAATTGGGTAAAAAAATATGTTGATTTACCTGAAAATATAACTACAAAACAAATGACTGAAGATTTAACTTTAAGAACAGTTGAAGTTGAAGGATATGAAAATACTGAAGAAAAGTTTCATGATATTATAGTTGGTAAAGTTATTGAAGTTAATGAACATCCTAATGCTGATAAATTAAGAGTTTGTAAAGTTGATATAGGTAATGGTGAAATAAAACAAATCGTATGTGGAGGATGTAATTTATATCCAAATGAAATGGTTGTTGTATGTAAACCAGGTGCAGAAGTTTATTGGCATGGTGAAAGTGAACTTCAAAAAATTAAAGATTCTAAAGTACGTGGAGTTGATTCATATGGTATGATTTGTGGAGCTGAAGAAGTATATTTAGAAAATATTTTCCCAGCTAAAGAACCAGATGAAATAGTTGATTTAGCTGGAATAGATTGTTATCCAGGACAAAGTATAATTGAAATTATCGATATGAAAGATGTTGTACTTGAAATAGATAATAAATCACTTACTAATAGACCTGATTTATGGGGACACTATGGTATTGCTCGTGAACTTAGCGCAATCTATGATGCTGATTTAAAACCAATTGAAAAAGTAGAAATAGATAGTAAATTACCAAAGTATGATGTAGAGATTGAAGACTCTTCTAAATGTCAAAGATATGTTGCCGTAGAAATAGATAATGTATATGAAAAGAGAAGTCCATTATGGATGCAATCTGCTATTATTAAGGGTGGTATGAGACCTATTAATGCTATAGTTGATATTACTAATTATGTTATGATGGCTGTTGGTCAACCATTACATGCATTTGATAAAACACACGTAGATGGAAATAAAATTATAGTTAGAAATGCTCGTGAAGGAGAAGAATTGTTATTACTTGATAATAATTCTATAGAACTTACTACTGATGACTTAGTAATAAGTGATGTTAATGATGCTATGGCTCTTGCTGGTATACGTGGTGGTAAAAAAGATTCAATTCTTCCTGAAACTACAAGTGTTGTATTAGAAATAGCTAATTTCACTGCTAAAACTATTCGTAAGACTGGTAAAAGATTTGATGAAAAAACTGATGCATCTATTCGTTATGAAAAGAATATTGATACACAAAGAGTTGATGAAGGACTTAACTTAGCACTTTCATTATTCAAAGAAATATTCCCAGAATCTAAAGTAGTAGCATTTAATGATGTATATCCAGTTAAAACTAAGAATGAAAAGATAGATGTGAGTGAAGAATTCTTAAATACTAGACTTGGTAAAAAGATAGATAGAGAAACTATTACTCGTGTACTTACTCGTTTAGGATATGAAGTTAAATATAAAAATGGTGTATATAGTGTAGTAGTTCCAACTTATAGAAGTACAGGAGACGTTTCATTAAAGGATGATGTAATGGGTGATATAGCTAGACTTTTAAGTTTTGAAAGTTTTGAAGCTCAACCATTAACTATTAGTTTTGATCATGCTGTTTTACAAAACAAAGTATTACTTGAAACTAGAATTAAAGAATATTTATCTAGTAGATGTGGTTTCTATGAAATATTTACTTATCCTTGGATAAATGAAAAATATATTAATGCTGCTTCTATTAATAAAGAAGATAGTATTAAATTAGCAACTCCACCATCACCAGAGGAAGCATATTTAAGAAGTTCTTTAGTACCTGGTATGTTAGAAGCAATAAGTAAGAATTTAAGATATTTTGATAATTTTAAGATGTTTGAAATGACTCAAGTATTTAGTAAGGGTGAATATCATGAATCAAGTGAAGATGAGACTTTACCAATACATAGAAAGATGTTAACTGGATCTGTAGTTGGTAGTAATCCTAAAGAAATATTCTACGAGTTAAAAGGTGTTATTGAAAATATTGCTAGATATACTCATATGAAAGAATTATCTTTCAGTACAGAATGTGATAAGCCAAGTTGGGCTGATATAAATGCATATTTAGCTATTAAGTTAGATAATGAAGTTATTGGTTATATGGGACTATTAAGTGTTAAAACTATGAATTATGCTAAAATTAAGAGAACAAATGCAGCTATATTTGAAATAAATAGTGATAAATTTGTTCCACTTGAATCTAGAACTAATAAGTTTAAACATATACCAGTTCTTCCATCAGTAGAAAAAGATTTATCTTTAATAGTTGATGAAAATATTACTTGGGCTGAAATGACTAAATATATTAGAAGTAAAGCAAGTAGTATTAAGTTTATTGAAGAATATAGAGGTAATCAAATACCTGAAGGAAAGAAATCTATAATGCTTAGAGTTACTTTTGATTCAGGAGATACAACATTAACTAGTGATGAAATTAATACTAAGTTAGATGCTATAATTAGAACACTTAATAAAATGTGTGGAGCTGTACTTAGAGAAGAATAATACATAATAAAAGAGGATTTAGTCCTCTTTTTGTTTACCACATTTCTGTGTATTTACCTTCGTCATTATAATATTTGTCCATTAAGACAACATGTGGGAATTTGTTAGGCATATTTGATTTAGATACTTTAGTAACAGTAACTCCGTTATCATCATACCATATAGCTTGAGCTACGTAATAATTGTCATCATCGATTCCTATAATAATACCTATGTGACCAGTTGCTTCATAGTTATGTACTAAGTCGCCAGCTTTAATTTTATTAGATTCTATTAATGATTTAGTTACTTTCTTAAGTTCTCCTAAGTTTGTTAAGTTTCTAGCACTTGTGAATCCTGCACCTAAGTCTCCTGGATTAAATCCACCATTTAATAATGTCCAACTTACAAAACCACTACAATCTAAACCATTATTTGTCTTTTCTTTAACAGGGTTACTATAAAGTTTACAACCCCAAGATTTAGGTCCGCTTCCACTTTTAGAAATATTTTTATATCTACTACTATTTAAATAAAGACCTTTATGATAATATCTTCCTTCACCATCGATTCTATTAGTACCAAGTCTTCCATTTTCATAAAAATATTCTATTTTATAAGGGAAGTGTAGAGTTAAGAATCTTGCTGCTTCTACAACACCTGCTCTAGTTTTATTACCAACTTCATTTACTTTTCCTTTTAATATTTCATCAAGTAAATCATTTTCAGTTTCTGATACTTTATCACATCTAATATTTTCTTTACCTGTAAGTGATGTAGTAGGGACATAATATTCTGAAGTTATTGATTCAATAGTTGTATTTACTTCTAAACCTTTTATTTCTATAGTTGATTTGCCACTTTTGATTGGTTTAACTTTTAGATTATTTAATTCTGAGTATTCACTATTTATATTAATAGATATTTCTTTTTTATTACCAATATATACTATAGGTAATTCTTGTAATTCTTTGTATGTTGGATAAAATTTATCTTTTAATATATTTATGTATTCTAAATGATCGTTGTTATATAGTATTTTTTTGGTATTTTTTATGTATAAGTTATTATAATTATTAGTATATTTAATTGTACATATATTATTCTCTGATTTAACCCAGTTTTTATCGTTTATATCAGGTTTTTTATCATTTGATGTAAGAATACAAGAGTAATCAGTATTTTCTCTTAAATGTATCTTAAATTCGTTATTATCCAATTCTATACTTTTTATGTATTTAACATTAAATATATTAAATGTCTCTAATCTAGTTATTATGAAAAATGCTATTAATAGAGATAATAATATATAAAATGGTGGTTTAAATCTTAATCTTTTTTTATTTCTTCTTTTTCTTTTTTTCATATTTCACCTCTGTACCATAACTTTGTTAATTTTTCATCTTCTTTATAATATGAATCCATAAGCATTACATAGTAATATCTTTTAAATAAGTTCTTTTTAGAGTAGGGAATTATTACTACTCCTACATTAGGATATGTCCATAGACTTTCTGCAACGTAATAGTATTTATCATCTTCACCAACTATTATTGCTATGTGTCCTCCACCTGGCCCTTCTGAACTTAATAAGTCTCCAACTTTTACTTTTCCTGATGCAACTACTTTAGAATTAAATATTGTTTTTTCACCATAATCTGTTAAGTCTTTTATTCCTGGACTTACGCCAGCTCCAACGTCTCCTACGTCGAAGCCTCCATTTAATAGTACCCATGTTATGAATCCGCTACAATCAAGTCCATTAGCACTACTCTTATGTGCAACTCTACTATACATTTTGCATCCCCAAGTTTTAGGTCCTTGTTGTACATATTTTATTTCTTTATATCTACTACTATGAAGATAGAGACCTTGATGGTAGTATCTTCCTTCGCCATCTACTTTGTATGATCTTTCTCCCATACGCCCATTCTCACTAAAATATTTAATTTTATATGGAAATTCTAATGCTAAGAATCTTGCTGCTTCTACTGCTCCAGCTCTTGTTTTATATCCTACAGTATTAATTCTATCTTTTAATATTTCATCAAGTAAATCATTATCTTCTTTAGAGTATATATTACATCTTAAGTATTTCTTTTTATTATTAAATGATTTTGGTCTTTGTATTATTAAGTCTGTTACAACCACATCTATAGATATTTCTTTATCCATTACTTTAGCTGTTACTTTAGCATTTCCTTTTTTAAGTCCTTTTATTTTACCATTTATATCTACTGATGCTACTTTATCATTACTACTTTTCCATAATATAGTTTTATCCGCGTTTCCTACTGATGTAATTTTAAGAGTAGGGGTATGTTCTGATCCAATTGCTAG
>SFTR01000121.1 GCA_004560915.1 bacterium
TAAGAATACTTCTTATTAATTTAACTTTAGATACGGAGATATTATATTTTTTTGATAAATCTTTATCATAAGATGTAGTGTCTACATTTTGAGTTAATATTGATGAATCTAAATTTTCATTTTTTAAATGTTTATATACATTACTAGCAAGTTTATCTACATCATAATTTCCTTCCACCATACTTATCAAAATAGAATTATCATTTTCGTTTATATATCCCATTTTAACCATAGAACCAAATATAGCATTAACTGCTACATCAACATTACTACCTTTTAAATCCATATCCCCTAATACTTTCTTACCATCTTCATTATTTGTATTAACACTAACAACTTTATTCTTAGAATTAATACTAAGTTCTAAACTTGGATTAACATCAATACCTATAACAGCAACACTATTATCATTTTTAAAATATATTAATCCCACAAAAAATAATACAACAGCAAAAGCTAAACCAAAACCACCAGTTACAAAGTATTTACTTTTACTTTTCTTTTCCATATTTAATACTACTCCTTTATTATTTTTAATTTTCTTGGCAACGTCATTATAATCAGAAGATATCATATTATCAAATACATTATATAATTCATCTTTAACTTTTTTATTCATTTATTGCCTCCTTATATTTACTACGAACTTTTTTAATAGTTCTATTATATTTTGAGAGTACTGTAGATAACTTAAGTTCTAACATTCTACTTATTTCTAAAAACGTAAAACCACATAAAGAATTTAATACTATTATTTGTCTTTCCTCATCAGATAATTCCTCTAATATAGTTTTTAAAAGTATCTTATCATATGATATATCTTTTTTAGAAAGTAAATGTTCAACTGTACTTATATCATCAAACATTAATTTCTTTTTACGTCTTAATTTTTCTAAACATAAATTTCTTGTTATAGTGATTATCCAAGCCATAGGTTTACTCTTAGAAGAATAGAAATGAGCATTTTTATATATATTTAAAAATACATCTTGCATTACATCTTCACTATCGTTTATATTCTTCAATATAGAAAAAGCATATCCAAAAACATAAGTTTTTGTGGCGCCATATAACTTTTCTAAATATTTAGTATCTCCATCAGCAATACCTAGAATATAATCATCTAAAGAAATATTATCCAGTTTTAAAACATATTCCATAAATCTACCTCTCATAATAATAATGTTTTAAATAATAAAATTATTGCATTAAATTTCAAAAAAAATTATATCACAAAAAAAGACCAATTACTTGATCTTTCTACATTCAAAATAGAATCTCTTATCATCAGAGTGTCCCATACTAAATGTCTTTCTTGGAAGTGCTCCATCTAATATAACTGATTTAAATAAATCACTCTTTTCCATCTTTGGAAGTAAGAATCCTATATTATCTTGTTTACTACCCATTTCACGAGTTACTTCATCACCGTGAATATAATCAATTTTACCAGCAAATTCTTGTAGATAGTCATCTAAAAATCCTTGTAAAGTTCCAACTGCTAAGTTACTAGTAGGATCTTCTATATAAATTGTTTTTTCTCCTGCTGAAGTTATATATGTAAGTGCTTGTCCATTACCTTCAGTATTAATTTTAAATCTTTTATATAATGCTGTTAATAGATGTTCTACATCACAATCAAAGATTACTCTATGAATTGGTTCAAAATCTAATGCATCACTATGAATATTAACTAGTTCTACTAAAGCATATCTGCTCGGATGATTACGTGCTTCTTCTTCACCTAACTCTTTTTTAACTTCTTCATAACATGCTTTCGCAGTAGCTAAACTATGGTTCCCGTCCCCCATCGCATAAATACATGGAACTTCTTCATTAACACCATATTTCTTATTAAAGTACTCCATATCACCTAAAGCTTCTAGTTTACTAGTTATTTCATCAATTACTGAACCACTTAATTTGTATCCCTTAGAGTGTCCTCCATTAAGCATTAAATCAAAATCATAAATAACGTCTTCTTCTTTTACTTTATTCTTTAATGATTCAATAATCTCTTTCTTTTCATCATCAATAAGAATCATAATATGTGGTAATTCTAAAGGTGCATTAATTCTTACTTTCTTTCTTGGAGGTATTCTTTCAACTACAGTCTTTTCAGTAGCTCTAACTAAACTCTTACTACCTATATTATAGTCATAACTCTCTAAATCAATCATACCAATAAGTCCTTCACGAACTTTACCAGTAGAATCAGTTCTTTCTAAATAAATCATTGAGTCTTCTAAAGTATCAAAAATATCATTATCTAAATATTCATTCATAGTCTTATTAATATTTTCAATTCTTTCATTAACATTCTCATCTTCAAGATATACTTCAGGTAAAGTAATCTTATATGTAGAAGGTTTATCTCCTATTAAATCTTTAACCTTATTCCAATATTCAATTTGAGAAGTATATTGATCACAAGCAATAACACTCCATAAATTATAATCAACACTTTTCTTTGGAATTAAGATATTACATTTCTTAAATGGTACTTCCATCATATCATCTCCTTTAAACTATAATAACCCAAATAAAAAAGAGTTTCAACTCTTAATTATAACTTGACAAAGTTTTTTCAATAATTCTTTTTACATCTCTTTCATTAAATGGTTTAGAAAGTAAATCAACTATTGGATAATTAAATGCTTCGTCTACTTGATCACGTGTATCATTACCAGTAATTATTGATACAGGTATTGTAAGAAATAAATTATTCTTTTTAAAGTATTCTAGTACTTCAAACCCATTAACATTTGGCATATTTAAATCAAGTAAACATGCTTTAATTTTACTAGCATTTGGACCACTTACCATCTCTATAGCACGAGCTCCATCACTAGCAATAAACACTTCATATTTATCATCAAATATTTTCTTAATAAAGTTTGCTACTAAATTAGAATCATCTA
>SFTR01000122.1 GCA_004560915.1 bacterium
TGTACTTCTACATAATCATAAAAATTGATTATATTTGTTAATTCTTCACCATCTTTACTTCTTGCTTCTTTAAATACTTCTGATTCGTAACAACTACTACCTATTAAAATACCTTCTCTTAGTTCATTTAGTTTACTTCTTAATATTCTTGGTGTTTTATAAAGATAAGTTGTGTTCGCTAAAGAGATAATCTTGAACATATTTTTAAGACCTGTTCTATTTAGTGCAATTGCGTTAAAGTGATAAGTTCTACCAAATTTATATATTTCTTCTTTACTAATTAGTCTTTCTAAATCACTTATTTTTTCATAGTTTTGACCTATTAGTTTTTGACACATTTTATGGAATACTAGTGCTGTTCCTTCTGCATCGTAGTCTGCTCTATGGTGACTTTCTTCATCGAATGGTACATTATATCTTTTAACCAATGCTGATAAGCTATGTCTTGCAAATCCTTGGTCTAGTGCACGGGACAGTTCTAATGTATCTATTACTGTATTTGTAAATTCTCCTAGATTATATTTTCTCATAGCACTTTCAATAAATGAAATATCGAATTTTGCATTATGAGCAACCATTGGAGCATCCCCAGTCCACTCTAAAAATCTCTTTGTTACTTCTTCTTCAGTGCCAGCGTCTTTTACCATTTCATCTGTTATTTCTGTAAGTTCAGTAATCTTATCAGGAATATGTCTTCCTGGATTTATAAATTCATCAAATCTATCTATTATTGTTCCATTTTGTATTTTAACAGCACCTATTTCAATCATTTGGTCACCTGATGCTGCATTAAAACCAGTTGTTTCTGTATCGTATACTACAAATGTAGTATCTTCTAAAGGTAAGTCTGTTGGTCTTACTACTATAGCTACTGTATCATCTACTAAAGTAAGTTCTGTTCCATAAATACCTTTAAATTTCTTTTCTGGATCAGTTTGTTTTTTATTGTATCCTTGAATAATTCCGTATGCAATAGGGAATGCTTGACAACCATTATGATCTGTAATAGCGACTCCTCTGTATCCCATTTCTATTGCTCTACTTACTAGTTCACAAGTATGTGCTCCTAGATCTAATTTAGTAAGTCCATCCATTTGACTCATCATAGTGTGAGCATGCAATTCTACTCTTTTTATTTCAGCATCATCTGTTAATTTTTGTTCTTTCTTTTCATAAGTTTCTATATCGTTTATACCAAATTCATAATCATTACTTCTTTGATTATATTTAATATTTCCTCTAAATTTATACCATTTATCTTTTTTTATATTTGAAAGAAGATAATCAAATTCTTCTTGTTTCTTAGTGAAGATGTTTGCCATGATACTGTCAGTGTAATCCGTTAATTTAAGTGTTATAATGAACCAACCACTTTGTGTACTTTTAGAATCAATGCCAAATACTTTAGCTATTAAGACTACTCTATCTTCATTAGTAATTAAATTCTTTATTTCAGAAGCTTCCCCTGCGATTGGGTTTCCTTTTATAGTTTTTCTTGTTTCTTTATTAACTATTTTTTCTGTTACCACGTCTAATGTTTGTTTAAATTTTTCTCTTTCAGTTTCATTTATATTAGTAGTTACTTCTACATCATCAAATCCCATATCACTCATGAATATTTCTATTTTTTCTTTTATTTCTTCTATTTTATTATATTCTGCTGGATTTAAGACTTCTATATTTATTTTATTATTGTCAAAAGTTATTTTAGTTCTATCTATACAGTTTAACATAGGACATTTACTAACTAAAATATCAAAGTAATAGTCAAAGTATTCTTTAAGTAATAGAGTATTGTTTTCTACTATAAATTTAAATCTTACTTCGTCTGCTCCTTCTAAACTTTTACCTTTTTCATATGTTTCTTTAAAAACGTCTACTGGAGGAAGTGAATCTATATTGATAATCATAGTCATTCTATTTTCTTTGCGTCTTAAAAGTACTTCTTTTAAAGAAGCATTTTCATAATATTTTAAATAATCTTTATTAAAGTCTATGGCATTAAAAAACCTAACTAATTTATCGTCTTTCACTTACCTCACCCTCTTCAATTATACAAAACAAAAAAAATTATATCAATAAAGTTTGACATAATTTTTATTATTTATTTCCAGTCTTCGGCATTTACTAGGTTTTCATATTTATTCATTTGATTGAACATGCTTTTTATGAATGATTGGCTTTTATATACATCTATCATTTCCATTTTTTTATCATATATATCTTCTGGTATTTCTCTTGCTCCTTTGTTTTGATCTATTCTTTTCTTTGAATAGTATTTTCCGAAGTATTTAAGAGTTCCATTATGATTTTTATTATATACTTTTGTAACTAGTTTATTTGTCATTTTATGATGAATGTGTCCATATTCACCTTCTGGATTATGTGTTACGATGTTATTCCAGTTTTTCTTTTTCATTACATAGTTTAGTTCTAGTTCTATTTGTTTTTTATATTTTTTCCAGTCACTTCTTTTACCTTTTACTTTATCTGGTTTTCCTAAAACTATAAGTCTATCTTTTGATATTTTAAGTGCTTGTTCTATTTCTTTCTCACGTTTTTTATTAGTACCGCAAGTAATACAAACTACTAAGTATTTATTGTTAATTAACTCTTCACTACCCCATAATGTTTCATCATCTGGATGTGCTACTATCATAAGATTATCTACATTCTTCCAGTCATGAAATCTTAATAAACCATTTTTTCTTAAATATGTTTTACTAAATAATACTAGAAATACTGTAAAGATCAATAAAATAAAAAGCATTATAATCTTTTTCATAGTTTCTCTCTTTTTAACTATATATGATTATAATACTTTTTAATTAATTTTCAACTATTTTTCACTTGTTTTTGATTTTTTAGGTTTTTCTTCTTTTACTTCTTCTTGTTTTGGCTCTTTATTTCTCTTTATTTTTCTTTTTAAGTGTTAATTCTTCTCCATTTTGTGCTTGAACTTTAAGTGTTTTAAATATTCCACTTACTCCTAGTACTGTGAATAGTAATGCGAATATTAAGTCTTTGATGATTGCACCTTTAAATTCAGAATTGCTATATAAGAATGATATTACTTCAGAAGTTGGTGTAATTCCTTCTTTCATTATTAGTAAGCAAGGTATTACGTATAGTGTTACGAATACTACTATTAGGATAGAAACTATTCCAACAATATATGGAACTTTAATATCCATTTTACCTTTAAATGTTTTATATCCTATAAATGCTCCATATCCTATAATAAGTGCCATAAATGACCATAATATTTCTAGATATACATACATTATTATCCATGGAATACTTGCTACTAATCCACCTAAAATAGCTCCTAAAATACCCAAAATATAATTATTGTTTTCTACTTTTATGCTTTCAGTTTTTTCTTCAACTTTCACTTCTTTTTTCATTATTTTCTCTCTTTCATTGTTGGAAATAAAATAACGTCTCTAATTGATTCATTTTCTGTAAAGAACATAACTGTTCTATCAATTCCATAACCAATACCACCAGCTGGAGGCATACCATATTCAAGAGCTTCTACGAAGTCCATATCGATATCGTTAGCTTCATCATTACCAAGTTCTTGTTCTTTTAATTGGTTTTCAAATCTTTCTAATTGATCGATTGGATCATTAAGTTCAGTATATGCATTAGCCATTTCTTTTCCACCAATGAATAATTCAAATCTTTGAACGAATCTTGGATCTTTTGGATCTTTCTTAGTAAGTGGACTTATTTCAATTGGGTGTCCACATAAGAATGTTGGTTGAATTAGAGTTTCTTCTACGTATTTTTCAAAAAATTTATTTACTATATGACCAAATACTCTTTCATGTTTTTCTAGTTCAATATCATGTTCTTCACATAGTTTTAATAAGTCATCTAGTTCCCATTCTTTACTGAAATCTATTCCAGTTTGTTCTTTAATAGCGTCTACCATTGTAACTCTTCTAAAACTTGGACCTAGATCTATTTCATTTCCTCTCCAGTTAAATGTTTCTTTATTAAATACTTCGTGAGCTATTGTTTTATATAATGACTCAGTCATTTCCATCATACCTTCTAAGTTTGAATAAGCAAGGTATGCTTCCATTGAAGTAAATTCTGGATTATGTGTTGTATCCATTCCTTCGTTTCTAAATAATCTTCCGATTTCGTATACTGCTTCTAGTCCACCTACTAGTAATCTTTTAAGAGGTAGTTCTAAAGCTATACGAAGATACATATCTAAATCTTGAGCATTATGATGTGTTACGAATGGTCTTGCACTTGCTCCAGTTAATAGTGTACTTAGAACTGGTGTTTCAACTTCTAAGAAGCCTCTTCCATCCATAAATCTTCTCATACAACTAATTATTTTTGATCTATAGATTGCTGTTTTTTTAGATTCATCATTCATAATTAAATCTACATAACGTCTTCTATATCTTTCTTCTACATCAGTTAGTCCATGGAACTTTTCTGGAAGTGGTTTTAATGCTTTAACAAGTGGAGTATATTTTAAACATTTAATAGTAAGTTCTCCAGTCTTTGTTTTCATTACTTTACCATATATACCTACGATATCACCGATATCCATTTTCTTAAATGCTTTGTAGGACTCTTCTCCAATGCTGTCTCTTGCCACATAGGACTGAATGTTTCCTTTCAGATCCTGTACATTACAGAAAGATGCTTTTCCCATTACACGTTTGGACATCATACGTCCTGC
>SFTR01000123.1 GCA_004560915.1 bacterium
ATTACAAAGAAAGAAACAGTACTAAATAATGATGTAAAAGCTAGTATGAAGACTGCTATTAAAAAAGTTGAAAAAGCACAAACTAAAGAAGAAGCTCAAGTTAAGTTAAGTGAAGCTATTAAGAGAATAGACAATGCTGCTTCTAAGGGAGTTATCAAAGCTAATACTAGAGATAGATATAAAACTAGATTAAATAAAATAGTAAATGAAAAATAATTAAGTAGATAATATCTACTTTTTTTGTTATACTTATGTTGGTGGTAATATGAATAGAACAGCTAAGTTATTATTGATACTTTGTATATTGATAATTAGTTTTTGTTTATATATGTTTTATATAAATTTTGAGAGTATTATGAAAGGTATTAATGCTTTTGTAAATAATATTAAAACTCATGAAGTAGTAATACCTAGTGATACTAAGAATCATAGAGTATATAATTATAAAACAGTTAGTGAAACAGATGATTTTAATCCTAAGAGTATGGATGATTTAAAGAAAATATATTATACAGTACTTAATAATGGATGGAATGAATTTACTTTCTATTGTGATAGTAAGATTTATCCTAGTTGTGCTGAAGACGTGAAGACTTTAGCTAATAATAATCCTTATGTTGCTCTTATAAATAACTTTGTAAATCCATATAATTCATATCAGAAGTTTAATACTTTAGTTACTAATGATAAAATAGTAAATATTAAGATTGATAAATTATATAATGAGAATGAAATAAGTGCTACTGATAGTAAGATCAATACTATATTTAAGAGCTTAAATATTAATACTACTAATCCTACTCGTAATGATATTAAAGCACTTCATAATTATTTGATTAGAACTATTACTTATGATACAGTTTATACTCCTGAGGCTGTAGATAAGTCTCCAAGTAAAGCGTACTTTGCTCTTACTAGTGGTAAAGCTATATGTAGTGGTTACTCTGATAGTTTTGCTCTTATGATGGATAAACTAAATATTCCTAATTTTAAAGTAAGTACTACTGATCATGTGTGGAATGTAATATATTTTGAAAATAAATGGCAACATATAGATGTTACTTGGGATGATGATGAAGTTAACAATAATAATTATTATAATTTCTTTATGATAGATACTAATAATTTATTAAAGAAAGATACTTTAAAACATTCATTTAATAGAGATACATATTTAGAACTAAAATAAAAGAATTCAATTTTAAATGTTGAATTCTTTTTTATGCCTTATTATTTTGTAAGTTTTTTAATTAATTCTTGTTGTAATTCACTATTTTTATCAAATCTATAAAAGTCAGCAGCTGGAACTTTAAATTCTGTGTCATCTATTAAATGAATATAAACTTCGTCATAAGTAGTTCTATATGAATATTCAACATTTTCAAGTTCTATAAAGTCTCCATTTACTTCAATATAATATGAATATTTTTTCTGATTCAGTTTTTTCTGAAGTATCCTTATCTTTAGAACAACCACTCATTAATGTTAAAGTTGCAACTCCAGCTAATAATAGTGCTTTTAATTCTCTTCTACTTTTCATTTAAAACCTCCCTATTTATATAATCTTTAACTTCGTTAATTGTGTTATCGAAGTTATTATAATCAACATCAAACCAAGTAATATCTTGCATTTGATTATTAAACCAAGTAAATTGTCTTTTAGCATACTTTCTAGTATTTTGCTTTATTAATTCTTTAGCTTCAGCAAGCGTAATACTACCTTTAAAATAAAGTTCTAATTCTTTATATCCTATGATGTTACTAAAGTTCTTAATGTTCATTTTATAAAGTCTTTGTGCCTCTTCTAAAAGACCACTCTCAAACATTTTATCTACTCTTTTGTTTACTTTATCATAAAGAGTAACTCTATCACATTTAAGACCTATTAAAGTAAATTCATATACTCTAGAATTTATATCTTTTGTTTTAGTTTGTGCTTTTCCTGTCTCTTTAAATCTTTTAATGAATCTTTCTAATCGTTGTCTATTGTTTACGTGTATGTCATTGTCTTTATCTATATCATTTGCGATATTTTTTAGTTCTTCATTTGTATAACTACTTAAATCTATATTAGATTTTGGTGTTTCTTCAAGATTATAGTTGTAAAGTAATGCCTTTATATATAGTCCTGAACCCCCTACGATAATTATGTTTTTATCTTCTTTTATAAACTTATCAAGTAGTTTTCTTCCATCTTTTTGATAGTCAAATAAAGTATAATCGTCATTTAGAGATACTAAATCTAACATATAGTGTGGAACATTCTCTTTTTCTTCTTCTGTCGTGTCGGTATCTGACACACTTTCTTTCATCTGCTCCAGCGTTGCGCGGCAGTGTTCTTCTTCCTGTTCTTCTTCGCCTTCCGGTTCATTCATGAAGCCTGCTGCCGCGTCTTGACTTTGCTGTGCCTTCTGTTCTGCCAGTGCCTTGATTTCCGCTGCCCTTGTGTCCTGTCCGTCTGCTGCCGCTTCTGCAATCGCGTTCTGGTCTTCTTCCGGCAGCTTGCTTGTCTCTGCCGCTGCCGTCATGCTCATGTTGCCTTTTTCGAACTGTTCTTTGACTGCGTCTGTGGCGTTATTTGCGATCTGGTCATATGTGCCGATCGTTCCTGTTGCTTCGCCCATGATCGCTGCTATGTAGTCGCGTGTCCTTGTTCCTTTTTCCGGCTTGAAAGATCCTTCTTTCTTCATCTGTGACAAAAGTTCTTTCCACTGCTGCGCTTCGATCATTTTGTCATAGTCCGTGGGCTTTCTGTTGAATGTGTTTCCGATCAGCAGTTCCATTCTGAATTCCGTTTCGGTCATTTCTTTGAATCTGCATTCTACTTGCGCGAACTGTTCTTCGCCTTCTTGCACCAGCATTTCGATCGCTGCGTGTCTTCT
>SFTR01000124.1 GCA_004560915.1 bacterium
TTGCAAGTTTTAATTAAAAAAGAAGAAAAATTTGAAAAAGTAAATAAGAAACTTACCAACACACAATTATTTAATCAAAAAGTTATGAGTTTGATGGCACCTATGATGTATTTAATAATGAATGGTGTTTCACTAGGTATATACTTTATGGGAGCGTTCCTTATAAGAGATGCATTACTTGCTGATAAAATAACACTATTTAGTAATATGGTAGTATTTAGTAGCTATGCTATGCAAGTAATTATGTCATTCTTAATGTTAGCAATGATATTTATTATGTATCCAAGAGCATCTATTTCAGCAGATAGAATTAATGAAGTATTAAATACTAAAGCTAAAATAAAGAGTGGAAAAGAAACTAAGTCTTCAGAAGTTGGTACTATAGAATTTAAAAATGTATCATTTAAATATCCTGACTCAGAAGAATATGTACTTGAAGATATATCATTTAAAGCGTCTAAGGGAGAAACTGTTGCTATCATAGGTTCTACAGGAAGTGGTAAAAGTACTCTTATAAATTTAATACCAAGATTTTATGATGTCACTGATGGAAAAGTATTAGTAGATGGAATGGATGTTAGAACTTATACTCTAGAGTCTCTACATAATCGTTTAGGTTACGTTCCTCAAAGAGCAGTAATGTTTAGTGGTTCAGTTAATTATAATGTAGGATATGGTAAAAAAACAAACTATGAAGTTACAGAAAAAAAGATAAAAGAAGCAGTAAATGTTGCTCAAGCAAAAGAATTTGTAGAAAAGATGCCTAAAAAATATGAGTCAGGTATTGCTCAAGGTGGAACAAATGTATCTGGTGGTCAAAAGCAAAGATTAAGTATTGCAAGAGCTATTGCAAGAGATCCAGAAATTTATATATTCGATGACTCATTTAGTGCTCTTGATTATAAAACAGATTATGTTCTTAGAAAAGAATTAAAAAAATATACTAAAGATGCAACAAGTATAATAGTTGCTCAAAGAATAGGTACAATCAAAAATGCAGATAAAATCATAGTTCTTGATAAAGGTAAATGTGTAGGAATTGGTACACATAAAGAACTACTAAAAAAATGTGAAGTATACAAAGAAATAGCTTACTCACAATTATCAAAGGAGGAACTTGAAAATGAATAACGAAAAAGAAAATAAAACTCCAAAAAGAATGCATGGACCAGGAGGAAGAGGCCCAGGTGAAAAACCAAAAGATTTTAAAAAAGCATTATCAAAACTAAATAAATATTTAAAGCCTTATAAACATCTAATAATTATTGCAATAGTTTTATCAGCACTAAGTAGTATTTTATCAATAATAGGTCCAAATAAAATAAAAGACTTAACTAATGAAATACAGCAAGGCTTAATAATTAATAAAACTAATATGGAATTATTAGTCAAAGATATACAAACAGATATACAAAATAACATAATATTAGATGATAAATCTATAGAGACACTAAGTGAAGGAGATAAACTAAAATATTATGAAGTACTTAGTGAAATGTACATAAGTGATAACAAAGAAAAACTAATAAGTAAACTTCCTGAAAGTGTAAAACTTCTAATATTTAAAGATACTACAATAGATAATGTAATAATAACTAATAAAGATAAAGTAGAATTTATTAATACTATGTCTAAAGTATATATAAATGAACCAACTAAAATATATGGTGAACTTGATAAATTATCTAAAAACATTAATGAGTTAATAAAACCAAGTATGGATATAACTAAGATAAAGAAGATTGCATTCTTCCTAGTAACTGTATATTTAATAAGTGCAATATTTAGTTACTTTGAAAATATCTTAATGGTAGTGGCATCTAACAACTTTGCTAAAAGTTTAAGAACAAAAATATCAAAGAAAATTAATAAGTTACCACTTAAATACTTCGATAAAAATAGTTATGGTGATATCTTATCAAGAGTAACTAATGATGTAGATACAATAAATATGTCTCTTCAAAATAGTTTAAGTACTTTAGTAGGTGCAGTAGCATTATTCATAGGTGCAATTATTATGATGTTTGTTACTAACTATATAATGGCAATTACTTGTATATTATCATCTTTATTTGGCTTTGGATTCATGGGAATAATATTAAGTAAATCACAAAAATATTTTAATCAAAGACAAGTAGAACTTGGTAAATTAAATGGTCACATCGAAGAAATATATAGTTCTCATAATGTAGTAAAAGCATATAACGGAGAAGAAGAAGCATTAAAAAAATTCGACGTATTAAATAAAAATGTTTATGATTGTAATCGTAAAAGTCAATTCTTATCTGGACTTATGCCACCTATGATGGGATTCATTGGTAACTTTAGTTATGTTGCAGTATGTATAGTAGGTGCAATTCTCACATTAAAAGGAAATATTACATTTGGTACTATTGTAGCATTTATGATTTATGTAAGATTATTTACAAGTCCACTTTCTCAAATAGCTCAAAGTATGACACAACTTCAAACAGCAAGTGCAGCATCAGAAAGAGTATTTGAATTCATTGAAGAAAATGAAATGACAGATGAATCTAATTTAAGTGGAATTCTTGATCCTAAAAAAGTACAAGGTAATATAGATTTTGAACACGTTAAATTTGGTTATGATGAGGATAAAATAATCATAAAAGACTTTAACTGTAATGTTACAAAAGGACAAAAAGTAGCAATCGTAGGTCCAACAGGCGCAGGTAAAACAACTATAGTAAACCTTCTTATGAAGTTCTATGAGATAAATAGTGGAAACATTAAAATAGATGGAATAAGTACAAAGAATTTAACTAGAGAAAATATTCATGATTTATTTATAATGGTATTACAAGATACTTGGCTATTTGATGGAACTATTAGAGATAATATTAAATTTAATAAAA
>SFTR01000125.1 GCA_004560915.1 bacterium
CAACGCCGACAGCTAAGTCAATAACATTTCCTCTTTTAATAAATGTCTTAAATTCTTCAAATAATCCTTTAGATTTCTTTTCTAGAGATTTAATATTCTCTTTTTGATTTTTAATTTTTTCTTTCATACAACTCACTTCCAAAAATATTATAACAAATTATATAAAAATCTAGAAGTTTTTAGAAAAATAATAAGGATGTTCCTATAACTATAATGATAATACCAAGTATTTGTTTCTTATTAAGTTTTTCTTTTAAGAATATAGTAGATGCTAATATTGAAACTACTAGACTTAGTTTTTCTATTGGAAAAACTACACTTGCTTCTCCAAGACTTAGAGATGCAAAATAAAATAACCAAGATAATGATGTAGATATACCAGATAAAATAATAAATAGAAAATTCTTTTTATTTAGTTTCATTATATCTTTAAATTTATTTTTGAATAAAGTTATGATTGTTAATAATATTAAAACTATAATTGTTCTTAATAATGTTGTTAAACTTGTATTAGTACTCTTTATACCTATTTTACTAATAACTGTTGTTGTACTTGTGAATACAGCCGTTAAGAATGCATAAAGTATCCATTTATTATCTTTAGAATCTTTGTTATCTTTTTTTATTGTTAAAAATGTACCAACTAATATAAATATAATAGAAAGTACTTTAATAATTGTTATTTTCTCATGTAGAAATATTGATGATAAGACAAGTGTTAGAATTATACTTGTTTTGTCTATAGGAGTTACTTTACTAACAGTGCCTAAATCTAATGCTTTAAAGTAACATATCCATAATAATGTATTAGATATTCCAGATAAAACTAAAAAAAGAATTGTCTTTTTATCTAAAGAAAATATATCATTCAAATTATTTTTAAAAAGTACTACTATAAATAAAAATAAAGTAATAACTATAGTTCTTATGAATGTTGCTAATAATGAATTTTCTTTGTTAATACCACTTTTAGCAAATACTGAAGTTAATCCTGAAAATAATGCAGCAGCTAAAGCATAAATTATATACATAGTGTTCTCCTAGTAGTATTATTAACTATAATTGATTTTTAATTCAGTTTATGGTATAATCTTGTTGTTTTTAAGGGGGATATTATGTTTGGTGAAGAACTTATTTTAGGATTTAAAGAAGTTGGATTGGATGAAAAAAGTAGAATATTTTTACCTAAGTTTACAGGTGTTGAACAAGGAGACAGAATATCTTTTGTTGAAGATAGTCCTTCATCATTAAAGCTTTATAATCTTATGTATATGCAACAACTTATTAGTGAAATAAATAAAAAGTGTAATCCTGAAAATAAAGAAAAAGTACAACAATTAAGTGATAGATTACAACTATTATATTATTCATATTTAGCTACTAGTAAAGTTGATTCTCATGGAAGAATAACTATTCCACAAGACATAGTGAATGAATATAAATTTAAAGATAAAATAATTGTTCAAGGATGTGGAACTAATCTTACAATATTTAATTCTAAAGATGCATATGATTCTTATGTTAGAAAATTAAAGACTACAAAATAGTCTTTTTTTGATATAATGAAAATGGTGATGATATGGAAAATGTAAATTTATTTAAACATAATAGTATTAAAATAATAAATAATAATCTAAATATATATATAGATCCATTTAGGATAGATGTAGTTAGTAATGATGCTGATATAATATTTATAACACATAGTCATTATGATCACTTTTCTATTGATGATATTATGAATATTAAAAAAGATACTACTAAAATAGTAAGTACTAAAGATACATATAAAGAAATTAAAAACTATTTTAAAGATGAAGATATAATCATTGTTGAACCTAATAAATCCTATAATATTCTAGGTATTAATTTTAGTACTGTTAGAGCTTATAATGTTAATAAAGAATACCATCCTATAGAGAATGATTGGGTTGGATATATATTAAATATAGATGAAAAGAAATACTATATTATGGGTGATACTGATGTCAATGAAGATAATTCTAATATAGAATGTGATGTTCTATTTATACCTATTGGTGGTAAGTTTACTATGGATTATAAAGAAGCAGCAGATTACACTAATAGTATTAATCCAAGTGTTGTAATACCTACTCACTATGGTCTAATAGTTGGAGATGTAGATTTAGGTGAAAAATTTAAAGAATTAATAAATTTTAATATTGAGTGTGAACTATATATCAAATAAAAAAGATGCATTAGCATCTTAAAACTTTTTAGCAAATTCTACTTCTAGTATATCTAGAAGTTTTTTATCATTTACTGTTTTTATTACTTTGTTTATATCCTCAGTATATTCTTCTACGATTTGAATTTCTTCTCCTGTAGTACTAACTAAATACATATATTTTTTACCTTTGTATTCTAGTTCTTCCACTACTGCAAATTTTTTATCATTTAAATATATTATTTTTGTTTCTTCCATTATCTACCTCTTACACTTTTCATTTCTTGATTATGTTCATGTTCTTCTACTACTTCAGTGAATCTTGAGTCAGCTTTAACTATTTCATTTATTTCACTTTCTAGTTCTCTATTCTTTTCACAAGTAGTACATTCTGGATCATCACATTTTCTTGTGATTGGACTTCTAAAATTATCTAATATAAATTCTAAAGTTTTATCTGGGTATGCTCTATAGCAACAACCTTGATCATCTAAAAGTGCACTAATACTTCCTTTTTCTATTGTATCGTGTGAATCTCTATATTCTTTATTTACTGTTATAACTGCTTTATTATATGCTTTTTCTTCTTTATAATCAGCAACTTCATCAGCAAATAAATATCCTATTGCTCCTGTTCCTAAAGAACCTACTATTAAACTAGCAATAACTGCT
>SFTR01000126.1 GCA_004560915.1 bacterium
AACAAAATATAATGCTGGTGGTACCACCAGCATTATATTTTGTTTTAACAACTGTTACATTGTCATCTATTTCAGATTCGCTACCAATATATACCTTAACCTCATCGTCACTTTCTTCAATTTTACTCACCATATCTTTGCTTTCAAATTTACTTATAATGTTTTTAACATCATCAACTGTTCCGAATTCTGGTTGTTTTAATATATTAGCTTTACCTGTAAATCTAACATCCCTTTCATTAGTGAAGTTTGTAAGGGCATTATAAAATGCATTATATACAACTTCGTAGTTTTGAACATAATTACCAATTATAGGTTTTATTTCAAACTCTAATCTACCAGGAACTTCATCTATAGGCGTCCCAATTAACATTTTGTTTAACAATTCCGTTGTTTTAGATATTTCTTCTACTGGAATGTTTTCTTCAAGATTTATATTCCTGTTTTCAACATGTCCTTTATCAGTAATTACAATAGCTATTAGTTGTCTACTTGTTATAGGCACAACCTCTACTCTTTGCAATTTGTTATCGCTTGACTCTTTACCAAGAATTACTGAAGTGTAGTTTGTCATATCACTTATAATTTCTAAACTTTTACTTATTGCATCACTTAAAGCAAGTTCATTGTTGTTAAATATAGTTTGAAGTTTAAGCATATCTTCTCCACTTATTTTTCTTGGTTCCATCAAGTTATCAACATAATATCTATATCCACTTTCAGATGGAACTCTTCCTGAAGATATATGTGTTTTTTCTAAGTAGCCTAAATCTTCAAGAGCGGCCATATCATTTCTGATAGTAGCACTAGAACATTTAAACTTTTTACATAAAGATTTACTACCAACAGGTCTTGCAGTTTTTACATATTCTTCAACTATTGCTCTTAATAGCTCTCTTTGTCTACTCCCTATCACATTATACCTCCTTTAGCACTCTTTTCCTTTTAGTGCTAGTAATATTATAGTATGCAATTTTAGCAATGTCAATACTAAAGTGCTAATTTTTTTTGAAATTTTTGTGTAAAAAAAAGAACTTTTTAAGTTCTTAATTTTGTAATGCTTTTAGTGTTATATTAAACATGTATGGTAGTATTTGAACGATAGTTATTCCTACTCCTAAAGTGCCTAAGGTTAATAGCATACCATATTTTGAATTTCTGAATTTTTCACTAACATTAAATATGATTACACTTACTATTCCTACTATTAATAGGCCTGAACCCAGTATTAATAGATTTTTTAGATTACCTGGATTATCTGTCATAATTGGATTTGATAATATTTGGGTTATTTTGGTTAAACACATTATTCCAAGACCTGTACATCCATGGCTAAATAAGAATATTATTCCAAATACTGGTACATACATTCCTACAAATAAACCAGCTAAGAAAAATGCAGCTCCAAAAACATACATCATGAAATAATCCATGCCATAACCTATATTTGTAATCCCCACTAAAAGTATATATGCAGCAAATAATCCACCTACTAATACTTTTTTTGATACTTTTTTATCATTTATCACATTTGTTTCGTCATTTTTTAATTTTATTATTACTTGATTTAATTCATTAATTGTTTCAGTTGGCTTCTTAATATATATTTTCTTTAATTCATCTAATTTTGTATCTAACTCTTTCATATTTACCTCTATTATTTCAATTATATATTATTTTTATATTTATGTAAATTAAAAGAATAGTTTTAGTTATTCTAGTTCACGTAAGAATTTTTTACTTTTTAGTCTTACCCCTGAATACTCATCATAGTATTCACATAGTATATGATTTATTGTTTTAGAGGTTGCTTCATCTATATCAAGATTTGTTATTTTAGAGATATCTACATAGTAATAAAGTCTAAGAAGTTTTAATACTTTCTCATCTACGATTGGTTCATTTTCTCTACATTTGGAACATACATATCCGCCTCTTGCCATAGATAAAGTTACTACTTTAGAATTACCGCATTTAACACACTCATCTAGATTTAGATTAATACCAATATAGTTTAAACACTGAAGTTCAAGAATATTTGTTATTATCATAGGATTATGATTTTCTTCTATTTTAAGAATTGCATCTTCCATTAGTTTATATACATCGTTACTTTCGGATTCTTTATAAACATGTACTGCTAGCTCACAAATATAAGACAAGTAACTTATTTTTAGAATATCACTTTTAATATTTAGAAAGTAGTTTTCTATGTCTCCTTCTATAAGTGTAGAAAGACCCTTTTCATTATAATAAAGATGAAACATACCATAAGCAAACTTTTCGCTTGGTAGTCTTAATTTGCTTTTAAGACTCTTACATCCTTTTGAAATGCATCCGATTATACCCATATTTTCTGTAAAAATATTTATGATCTTACTTGTTTCTTTAAATGGTGTAGTGCTTACTACGATTCCTTTTACACTTATAATCTTCATACCTTCATAAAAGCATAAAGATTATGTTCTTTATGCTAATTTCCTTTCTTATATTCTAAGTAATATTCTATTTTACCTGTTTCTTTAAATTTTTTCCAGGCTTCTTTTTTAGTCATTTTTTTCTCTCCTTACAATATTATATTGCAGGAAAAATTAATTATTTATTCATCTTTTAATAAATATCCTAAATCTTTTATATATTTATCTTTTTCTCTCCATTTTTTTATTGTTTTACAATATAGTTCTAAGTATACTTTTTTGCCTAATATTTTTTCCATATCAAGTCTTGCTTCGTGGCCAATTATTTTAATCATATTGCCATTTGAACCTACGATTATTGAAAGAAAATATCCTTCGCAATGATGAAATTAGTTTTATGTTAAAAACTATAACAG
>SFTR01000127.1 GCA_004560915.1 bacterium
GTTTACACGCATAACAATTACATTCACTACTAATTGGTGTAAAATCTTCTTTATATTTGGCGTTTTTAATATTTATTTTGCCATATTTTGTTAAGGCATGGCCATGACGAGCTAGTCTGGTTGGAGAAACACAATCGAAGATATCAATACCACGCATAACATTTTCAACTAAGTCAATTGGATCACCAACACCCATTAAATATCTAACCTTATTTTCTGGTAAATATTTGGTACTCATTTCAACCATTTTATACATTGTTGGTTTATCCTCACCTACACTTGTACCACCAATTGAATAGCCATCAAAATCCATTTTGGTTAATTCTTCAGCACAATGTTTACGTAATTCTTCATATTCGCCACCTTGTACTATCCCAAATAAGCTTTGTCTTTCATTATTAAAAACATCTTTTCCTCTTTTAGCCCATCTAAGAGTTCTTTCTACACTTTGTTTACAATAATCATAGGTTGCAGGATAACCAATGCATTCATCAAAACTCATAGCAATATCGCTATCTAATTTGTTTTGAATTTCAATTGATTTTTCGGGAGTTAAAAGTAAAGCATCACCATTGTATTGATTTTTAAACTTAACTCCTTCTTCAGTTATATCTTTTCTTTTAGCTAAACTAAATACTTGAAATCCACCGGAATCAGTTAAGATTGGTCCATTCCAATTCATAAATTTATGTAATCCACCGGCATGATCTATTACGGTCTCGCCAGGTCTTAACCATAAATGATAGGTATTAGCAAGAATTATACCACAATCTATTTCTTTTAATTCCTCGGGAGATAATGTTTTAACGGTAGCTTGAGTACCAACTGGCATAAACATTGGAGTTTCATATTCGCCATAATTAGTTTTAATTTTACCTAATCTAGCATTACAATTTTTATCTTTTTTAATTAATGTATATTCTATTTTCATATATACTCCTTTAAATTTTATCTGGTAAAGTGATAGCTAAAATATTAAGTAAATATTTATTAATTATATAAACTTCATTTATTAAAGTTAAATAGCTTTCTTTAACAAGTTCATCTTGTTCAGTTAACACTTCGTGATTTGAATAAAAAGCATTAAATGATGAAGTTAATTTATAAATATACTCACATATTTCGTTCAAACTTCTCATATTAAATGATTTTTCAATAACACTTCTTAATTTAATAATATTAATTAAAATATCTCTTTCTTCTTTAGTGTTTATCTTATAATATTTGTTATATTTTAAATTACTTTTACTTAATAAACTTTTCATTCTAACTGTACTATATAAAATGTATGGTCCTGTTTTACCATTTATATCACTAAATTTAATAGGATCAAATACATAATCACTAGTACGATTAGGAAGTAAATCTGCATATTTAATAGCAGCAATAGCTAAAACTTCAGCTAAATCATCTTTATCTTCTTCTTTGATATTATCTTTAATTACTTTTCTTGTTTCGGTTTTAACAATACTGATTAATTCTCTTAAAGACATGATGCCACCATCTCTAGTTTTAAATGGTTTTCCATCTGGTCCATTAAGTGTTCCAAAACCAAACCATTCTAGGCTTATATCTTTAGGCACGATTCCAGTTTTATAAGCAGCTCTAAAGGCTTCAACAAAATGTAGTTCTTGTCTTACATCAGTTAAATAAAAATATTTTGATGCCTTAAATCTTTTAATTCTTGAATAAAGAGTTGCTAGTTCAGTTGTATCATAAAGTACTCCACCATCACTTTTTAATAACATAACAGGTGGTATTTCTTTTTTATCAGTTTCTTCTTTAACATCAATAATAGTTGCACCATTGGAAATGGTTGTAAAAGGTTTAGTAACTGTTAAAACATCTTCAATATAATCATCTGCATCTCTTTCACCTTCGTATAAATCAAAAGTACAATTAAGTTTTTTATAAATATCTTCAATATCTAAAATTGATAATTTAGTAAAGGCTTTATATAAATCATAGATTCCTTTTTCTTTCTTTTGAAGTTTAACAGTAAGTTCTCTAGCTTCATTTAAATATTCTTCATCTTCTTTAGACTTAGCGCTTGCTAAGGGATAAATAGTATATAAGTCTTCTAAAGTAACCGGGGATTCTTTTGGATAACTATCTAAATTAGGATTAAAGAAATCTAAATTAGGGTATCTATGTTTAATTTCACAGATAATTAGTCCCATAGGTCTACCCCAGTCACCATAATGAACATCACTTATTGTTTTATAACCAACTGCTTCGCATAATCTTTTTAGGGCTTCTCCAATATTAGGACTTCTTAAGTGTCCAGCATGAAGAGCTTTAGCAACATTTGCTCCACCATAATCTAAGAAAATAGTTTCATCAGTATTTATTTTAAAAGTATTTATATCAAAATTATTAACTATTTCATTAAGATAATCTATTAGGGATTTGTCTGATAAAGTTATATTTATAAATCCATTAACATTGGATACTTCTTTAAACATATCATTATCTTTTAATTTACTAACTATTTCATCCGCTATAACCATTGGACTTTTATGCATTATTTTAGCAAGTTTAAAAGCTCCATTATATTGATAATCACTTATGTCAGGTCTATTACTAACTGAAACTTCTGGTGTTTCATCATAGCCAAGTTCTTTAATTATTTCATTTATTTTTAATACTAAGTTCATTTAAATCAACTCCATTTGTATATTATCATAATTTTTAAAAGAAAAAAACTACTCACCTGTAGTTTTATCTTATATTCATTAGTTTATCTTCCCGAACCTATACATTCACTCGGTGTTATAGCGTATGGATTTCTATATGTTCCATCGCCACAAACAAATTTAACATCTTTTT
>SFTR01000128.1 GCA_004560915.1 bacterium
TGATGAGATAATTGATGAATTAAATAAGGCAAAATACTTAAGTGCCATAAGAATTGTTAATGAAGGGTATAAAGTTAACAATGATTTATTAGAGAAACTTGCACCTCATATTTTGGTATATGCTGACGAAAAGGAAGATAATCTAAAAGAAGAATACCAAGATAGAATAACATTACAACATGGTGTATATAAATGTAGTGTGGGTTCAAGTGAAAGAGAATTAATTTTTTCATATTTTTTAAATCATGATCCAAGTGATGAAGAATTAGAAATGCTTGTTCAAGAAGTTAATAATAACATACCAGAAAAAAAGGCAGAAATTAATTATAGATGTTATAATCCAAAAGAATATAAAAAATTAATTGAAATGCTTACAGAGTTATTAATAAATGATGATGATACTGGAAGAAATGAAATGAAAGCACTTACTGAAATAGAAAAATTTAGACAAATTGTAAAAAATAAATACAGGGAATTTCTTACTAGAAAAGATCTAGAAGAAATGTCTAAAAAATTAACTGTAATGCAAAAAAATGCTAAAAGTAAAATTATTGAATTACAAAATTCTCTAATAGAAAATGAAATGTCAAAGGGTAGAATGTCTAGATAAGAATAGTAGATATTCTTTTTTATTGACAAAAACCTCTGGAGGGGGGGTAGAATATAAATTATATAAAATAGAAAAGGAGTAGTAACTGATGGTAGAAGAAAAGAAAACAAACAGTAGAAAAGTAAAAATAACAGTAATAGCAATATGTGCAGTACTATTATTAGTAATGGGAGCAACATATGCATGGTTAAGATTAACACTAAATGGAAGTAAGGTAAATGTACTACGTGCAGGAGGATTAGAATTAGCATTAAATGAAACAAGTGAAGGAATAACATTAGAAGATGTAGTACCAGTAACAGATGCAAAGGGATTACAAGGAAAAGAATATACATTTACACTAGAGAACAGAGGATCAGATAGTAGTTATACAATTTATTTAGATGATGTATTAGATATAGATCAAAATGGAGAAAATGATTTTGAAGAATCAGAAAGAATGAAAGATTCAGATATCAAATATAGTTTAATAAAAAATGGCACAACAACAACGAAAGTTTTAACAGAAACAGGAACAAATCCAAATAGAGTATTAGATAGTGGAATAATCAAAAAAGGAACAACAAATACATATTCATTAAGATTATGGATAAAAGAAGAAGCAGAAAATGATAGTATAATGAATAAAATCTTTGCAGCAAAATTAAGAATAGAAGCAGAACAAGCTTCAGAAGAAACAAATAATATAAAGGTAGCCTATACCTACAACTCATCAAGTTGTATAACAGGAGAAGAAGAAACATGTGTAGAAACATCATGTTATGAAAATAGTAGTGTAGGAAGTTGTCCTGCAGGAACAATAATAAAATATGCAGTAAATGACACAGAAGAAAAATACTTTCATGTCTTACATGATGATGGAGATACAATGACATTACAACAAAGAGAAAATACAGTATATAATACAGCTTGGTATTCATCAAGTGATGATAATAGTAAAGGACCATTAACAATATTACCTGTATTAGAAAATGCAACAAGCGGATGGACAAATGTAAATAATCAAACATATACAATGGGAACAACAAACTTCAATAATACAAATGCATATACAGGCTGTGATAATAATTTGAATTGTACAACAAATACATATACATTAGGCCAAAGAACAGGAAAAGCAAGAATGATAACAATGCAAGAAGCCACAGCAGTAGGTTGTACAACAAGTAACCTCTCATGTCCAAACTTTATGAATAATTATTTATTGGATTCAACAAGTAATGGAGGAACAGTAAACGATACCCATACAGAAAATGGTGCAACTTATAATGGTGGATATTGGACAATGAGTGCCAGTTCCTCTGACGCGGACCATGCGTGGACCGTGTACTATCTCGGCTACGTAGGCCGCAGCAGCACTTCTGACACTCGCACTGGTGCCCGCGCTGTTGTCGTAGTTAATAAATAATTTATAAATACGAAATAATGTAAATAAGTTGTCAATATAGACAACTTATTTTTGTTTTTATAGAAATAAAGTAAATAATATGTTATTTTCTAATTAGAATAGGGTGTGGAATTATGGAAGAAAAAACTAATGTAATATACAAAGTAAAAAAATCTACTGGTAAAACAGTAACAATTGTAATTCTTTTACTACTTTTATTAACAGCACTATCATATATAGGTTATACTGAATATCAAAAATTATTAAAAGAAGATAATACTTTAGTAGATGAAAATGAAACAAGAAATGAATTATATTATAGTGAAGTAGAAAAGATTATGAATCAAATTGATATGTATAATAATATTTTTAAAGGTAAATATCCAATAGATAATGTTAATGATATAGATAATCAATTAAAACTACAGTTTGGTATTTATGCATTACAAGAAACAGAAAATATACATAATTATTATAAAATAGAAGATATTAAAGAAATGTATAAAAATTTCTTTGTAGATGGTTTTAATGCAGTTTATGAAGATATAGAATGTCCTGCTAAAGATAATCCTTTATATGAACTAAATAGTGAGAAAAAAATCTATACAGAAGTAACAGATCATGCACATGGGTCTACTACACTAGATATAGATACTTATTATGTAAAAGGAAGTATAGATGAAAATGTTTATACAATAGATACAAATGTTATATTTAGTAATTATTGTAGTGATACATGTAATCAAAATGGAGGTTACTATAAGTCATATAACGATGTAGTAAATGGGACTAATCCAGTATTTTATAAAAGAAGTGA
>SFTR01000129.1 GCA_004560915.1 bacterium
TGAAAATGTTAGTTTAGTTGGGACTATAAATAGTGATGCAAGTCTTTCTATTCCAGATTTTAGAAGTGCAGAAAAAACTTATGAATTATTAAGTCAAACTGCTGGAAGAGTTGGAAGATTTAATTTACCAGGTAAAGTTATAATACAAACATATAATCCAACTAACTATGTATATAAAAGCGTTGTTAAAAATGATTTTGATGCGTTCTTTAATTATGAAATGAATATTCGTAAGAAACTAATGTATCCACCATACTATTATATTTGTAATATTTTAATAACAAGTGCTACATTTAATGAAGCTGGGGATGCTGCTAACAAAGTTAAAAAGTTTATAGATAGCAAACTTAATGAAAAAGAATTTATAGTACTGGGTCCATCTGTATCAAGTATAGTTAGACTTAATAATAAGTATAGATTTAATATAATGATTAAATATAAAAAAATAGATAATTTATTACCAGTAATGAGAGAAGTAAATAATATTAATATAAAAAATGTATCTATTGATATAAATATAAATATTTAATATAATTTATGTGAAGGTGAAAAGATGAAAGATAAAAGAGTAGTATTTATGGGAACACCTGAATTTAGTGTGCCTGTTTTAGAAATGTTAATAGAAAATACTAATGTAGTTTTAGTTGTGACACAGCCTGATAAAGAAGTTGGAAGACATCATGAACTTAAGGCTACACCTGTAAAAGAATGTGCATTAAAACATAATATAGAAGTATATCAGCCAATTAAAATTAGAAATGAGTATGAACATATTTTAGAGATGAATCCTGATATTATAATAACTTGTGCCTATGGTCAGATAATACCAAGTATTTTACTTGATACTCCAAAGTATAAAGCTATAAATGTTCATGCATCATTACTTCCAAAACTAAGAGGTGGAAGTCCACTACATAAATGCATAATTGATGGATACAAAGAAACTGGAGTAACTATTATGTATATGGCTCCGGGTATGGATGATGGAGATATTATTACTCAAAGAAGTGTAGAAATTAAAGACACAGATAATGTAGGAATAATACATGATAAACTTAGTATTATGGGTCGTGATTTATTACTTGAAACACTTCCTAATATATTTAGTGGTAATATTACTAGAACTAAACAAGATCCTAATGAAGTAACATATGCATATAATATAAAACGTGAAGAAGAAAAGATAGACTTTAATAAAACAGCTCGTGAAGTATTTAATCAAATAAGAGGTATGTATCCTTTTCCAGTAGCTTATACTACACTTAACGGAGAAGTTATCAAAATATGTGAAGTAAGAATAGGAAATAGTTCTAAAGGAAAACCTGGTGAGATAATAGAAACTTCTAAAGATGGTATAAGCGTAATGTGTAAAGATAAAAATATTATAATTATTAGACTTAAACCAAGTGGTAAAAAAGAAATGACAGCTAAAGATTATTTAAATGGTAAAAATAAAACAATAGTTGGAGAAATATTATGTTAAAAGATTTATTTAAAGAAGATAAGAAAAAAGAAGAAAAACCAGAAGAAGTCAGAAAGAAAGCATTAATATATTTATGCATTATAATAATAGGTTGTGCTTTATTATTTATAGGTGGTAACGAAACTAAAAAAGATACTCCTAAAAAAGAAAATAAAGAAGAAATAACTATAAAAAAGGAAGATATAGTAGCAAAATTAGATTTAATAAAAACTAACTATCATATATATATTTATAAAATAGTAGATGATAAAGAGAAAAAAGTAGATATTTCTCGTGATGGTGATATTTCAATATATACAGGAAATGCTGTTAATGATTCGGGATATGTTTTATACAAAGATAGATATTTTATGGTAGGAGAAGAAGAGTTTGTTCAAGTTAAAAGTAACAAAATAAAAAATGAAATACCTAAATATAGTTATAACTTTGAACTTCTTAAAAATGTAGCTAATTATTGTAATTTTAAAGATAACTATAAATGTGAAATAAATGTTAGTGATTATTTAAATGAATATAATAAAATATATAATACAACATATAAAATAGATGAAGATAAATTAATGATATTTGAATTTAAGTATGATAATAAAAAAATAACATCTTTTAGTTATGACTTTAGTGAAGTACAAAAAATAATAGAAAAAAAAGAACAAAATATTAAGTATTCTATATATATAGATAATATAGAAAATAATGACTATAGTGATCAAATTAAATATTTTGATGACTTAATTAAAAAGAAAAACTAATTTTGTCGAATTTGATGAAATATTTCTTTAAAATATGTAATATAGAGTTATGAAAAATATTAATGAATACTTTAAAGAAATGGATATGTTAGTAGATAGTTGTATTTTAGATTTAATGAGCAAACTATAGTGTTTGCTCTTTTATATTGCAAAAGTAAAAAAATTGAGGTAAAATTATTGTGGAAGAGAGGCTAAAAAGTATGTATGATGAAAAGAGATTTCTAACTGCTAAAGAGATACTTGATAAAGATTTTAAAATAGATGCTAGAGGATATAGACCTCAAGAAGTAGATCAATTTCTTGATTTAATTATCAAAGATTATGTTGATTTTGAAACTACTACTAAAAGATTAGTAACAGAAATCAAAGCTTTAGAGGCAGATAATGCTAAATTAAAAGCAGAAGTTAGAAATATGAAATCAGCACTTGAAATAGCTAACTCTAACAAAGGCGTTACTAATGTAGATTTATTAAAGAGAATTAGTGACCTTGAAAAAGTAGTTTATGGAGAAGAATAAGAAAGAATAAGAAAAAATAATTTTTTAGGTAAACGCTGCATATTAATTTATGTAGAGGAAAGTCCATACTCACTCATTCTGAAATGAATGAAAGTGTTCGTGCCAAGGAAAAAAATAACCTTGGGTAGTACATAAGTATTAACGGCGATGAGGTAGTCAAGAACTGACTATAGTAGTCATAAAGTGCCATAGAGACGAGATAGTTAGGGATAACTATTGTGGAACGAGGTAAACCCCACGAGTGAGAAACCCAAAATTGGTAGGGGAGTCCTTACGAATGAATAACAAAGGAGTAAGGGAAAGAGAAATCTTTAGATAAATGTTTACCACCTATTTATAGGTACAGAAAATGGCTTATTAAAAATTATTTTTTTATTTTTTTAGGAGATTTAAATAGTGAAAGAAATAGGAGAGAGTTTCAAAGAAGCTAGAGAAACTATTGGTATTTCGAAAGAAGAAGTTATAAAAGATTTAGGTATTACTGAAAGTCAACTTGATAACTTAGAAGATGGAAATGCTAATGCGTTTAAAGATGTGTTTTTCTTAAAAGAAACTATTAAGAAATATGCTAAATATCTTAATCTAGATGAAGATGAAATAGTAGATAAGTTTAATGATTTTATATTTGGTTATACCTCTAGAATTCCTGTGAGTGATATATTAGAGCAAACTAGAGAACTTAAAATATTAGAAAAACAAAAAGAAGAAAACAAAATTGCTTCACCTTATACTATACAAAGAAAAAATAATAATGTTAAATACTTGATTCTTTATATAGTTGCGGTTATTATATTAGTTATTTTAGTATTATTTATAGTTAAATATGTTACTGATAAACAATTAGAAAATGTTAATATAGATTTTTATAATATTGAAAGGAGAGGTTAGATATGAATGTTCCAAATAAAATTACTATATGTAGAATAATGTTATCTATATTATTACTAATAATTATGATATTTCCAGTTGATAAAGTGGGTATTAATTTCCCAGAGTTTCAAATAGCAGGTAAATTAGTTATTGATAGTAAATATATAATATGTGGAATTATATTCTTAATTGCATCTCTTACAGATTTTCTTGATGGATATTTAGCAAGAAAATATAATATGGTAACTGATATTGGTAAAGTTATGGATGCTATTGCTGATAAGATATTAGTAAATGGTGTACTTATTTTACTTGCTACTGAAGGATATATTAGTCCTATAGTACCAGTTGTTATCGTATCAAGAGACATAGTAGTTGATTCAATTAAAATGGTTGCCGGACAAAAATCAGGAGCTGTTGGTGCATCAATGGCTGGTAAGATTAAAACTGCATGTATGTTAGTTGGAATTACATTATTATTCTTCTATGATTTACCATTCTCACTAATAAATGTATATCCTGCTAAAGCAATTATTATGATAGCTACTGTATTATCTGTAATAAGTGGAATACAATATTATGTTAAGAATAAAAAGTATTTATTTGATACTAAGTAAGAAGCAAAATTGCTTCTTTTTTTATAATTTTAAAAAGTTAAAATTATATTTTATTATTATAATTGCATAGTAAATTTTAAGTTTCAATATTACTATTTTTTATATAATTTAATTATTAAAAGTATATTAAATTGATAATTTAATTATTAACAAACAAGTGTTTGTAAAAAAGTATTGACAAAGAAATTCTTTTAGTTTACAATTAAATTATCGAAGGAGAAAACTTATGAAAAAAGAGAAAGACAAAACATTAGAACAAGTATTAGCTGATATCGAAAAACAATTTGGTAAAGGCGCAATTATGAAATTAGGAGAAAAAGGTGTTAGAAATATAGATGTAGTATCGAGTGGTTCTTTAGCATTAGATCAAGCATTAGGTGTTGGAGGTTATCCAAAGGGAAGAATTATAGAAATATTTGGTCCTGAATCAAGTGGTAAAACTACTATTGCTTTACATGCTATTGCTGAAGTTCAAAAGACTGGTGGAAGAGCTGCTTTTATAGATGCAGAACATGCATTGGATCCTGTGTATGCTAAGAAGTTAGGTGTAGATACTGATGAACTTTTATTAAGTCAACCTGATACTGGAGAACAAGCATTAGAGATAGTTGAAGCATTAGTTAGAAGTGAAGCTATGAGTATTATAGTAATAGATTCTGTTGCTGCATTAGTTCCTCAAGCAGAAATAGAAGGTGAGATGGGTGACTCTCATGTTGGTCTTCAAGCTAGACTTATGTCACAAGCATTAAGAAAACTTGGTGGTATTGTTAATAAAACAAATACTATATGTATCTTTATAAATCAATTAAGAGAAAAAGTTGGAGTTATGTTTGGTAATCCTGAAACTACACCTGGTGGTAGAGCTCTTAAATTCTATTCTACAGTTAGATTAGATGTTAGACGTGCTGAACAAATTAAAGTAGGTAGTGATGTACTTGGAAATAAAACAGTTATAAAAGTTGTTAAAAACAAAGTTGCTCCTCCATTTAAAACTGCTGAAGTAGAAATTATGTATGGTGAAGGTATTTCTAAGACAGGTGAAATTATAGATATAAAAATGCTAAGTTAGTTCTTAAAAATAATCCAGCACTTTATAAAGAAATAGAAGATAAAGTTAGAAATCATTTATTTAATAATAATGAAGACAAAGAAGAAAAAAAGAAATAAAGATTGAATATTCAATCTTTTTTCTTTTATTAATGCATAAAATGTGATAGAATTTATTTTAAAGAAAGAGGTGTAATAACATATGTCATTAAAGATTTACAATACTTTAAGTCATAGTGAAGAGGAATTTATTCCTTGGAATAATGATGTTGTTAATATGTATACTTGTGGACCAACTGTCTATCACTATGCACATATTGGCAACTTAAGAACTTATATAATGGAAGATATCTTAGAACGTACATTAAGATATTTAGGGTATAATGTTAAACGATGTATGAATATTACAGATGTAGGACATTTATCAAGTGATTCAGATACTGGTAATGATAAAATGGTTACTGCTGCTCAAAAGGAACATAAAACGGTACTTGAAATAGCTAAATATTATACTGATGTATTTTTTGAAGATTTCAAGAAACTTAATATAATTTAACCTGAAATAGTTAGTCCAGCAACAACTCCGTCGCCGATGTGTGGAACACCATCG
>SFTR01000011.1 GCA_004560915.1 bacterium
GTAGGTGTTATACTAAATAAAACACTAGGTGAAAAAGTATATAAAGGAGATATACTAGGTACTATTTACTATAATAAAAAAGTAGATGATATGGATAAACTACTAGCAGACTCATTCAAAATAGAAAAGAAAAAGAAAAGACCAAAGAAAATAATAATAAAAACTATAAAATAAATTCCAAAGTGAATTTATTTTTTTATATTGTAAATACTATTAATATGAAAAAAATAATATTAAGTATACTCTTGTTATTACCAATGAGTATAAATGCTATAGAAAGAATAAAAATTAATAATGAAGACTTATCTCCTATATTTGATAACAATATAAAAGTTTATAACTATTTTACAGATAAAGAACAAATCAAAATAGAGGTTACTTCATCAAAAGATGAGATTGTTAGTGGACACGGAATATTTACACTAGATAAAGATGAAGAATCTTTTATAGTGACTTCTAATAAATATGGAGACTTTAAAATAAATATATTTAAAAATTATAAAAATAATACTGATATTAGTGAAATACTAAATATAGATATAAAAGGATATAATCTTAATTTCAATAAAGAAATACACGAATATAATTTAAATATACTTGATGAAGAAAAACTAGATATTAACTATGAACTATCTAATGACTCATCTAAAGTTAATATAAGTGGTAATGGTAACTTTAATGAAACTAAAAATGAAATAAAGATAATTCTTGATGATAAAGAAGAATACACAATAAATGTATTTAAATCAGAACCTGTATCTAAAGTAGAGAAGGTTAATACTGAAGTTAAACCTATGAGTTACATAAAAAAAGAAATAGTAAAATTTATAATAATTACTATTTCTTGTACTTTAATATTCTTATTTTATAGATTAATATTTATTTCTAAATTTACTTTGAATGTTTTACCAAATACTCTTCATAAGTAACATTCTCAGTATATACTTTAGTAGCTAAATCTACTCCTAAGTATCTATAATGCCAAGGTTCATAACCATATCCTGTTATGAATTCTTTTCCTTTAGGATATCTTTCTATAAAACCATATTTATATGAATTTGCTTTTAACCATTTATATTCTTTAGTTTGATCAAAACTTTCTTCAGTACTATTAAGGTCTACTGCTAAACCTAATTGATGTTCAGAGTACCCTGGCTTTGCTGAATATATTAATGCGTGATCCATACCATGTCTTTTAACCGAATTATTAAATAAACCTCTTTGAGTTCTTTCAGTTCTATATCCTGATATAACAAGTAAATTAAGTCCATCAGCTCTAGCCGCATCAATCATCTTCATTAATGGTTCAGAAACAACTTTCTTAATCTTATGTCCACGAGAACTATAAGTCTTACTCAATGTAACTAAATCTTTAGCTTCATAATTACTAGGTAATTTATGATATTTATTTACTAAAGCGTCTACTTCATCATAATTAGTTATCTCATCCATCTCAGTATAGAACTCTATATCAAGACCAATCTCTACATATATAACAACATTATCAGTATCATACTCTTTATGTTTATCATAGTATTTTTGATATCTACTAGTTTTTTCAACTTTATAATAAGGACTAGCTATAAATTTAGTAATATCTTCATACTTTTCAGTTAATAAATATTTTTTAACATCAACATTACTAATCTTAGTAGATATTGTCTCTATATCTTTAATGTCATATCCAAGAGCCAATAACTCTTCTTTGTAAACATATTCTTCTTTATTTATTTCTTTACCCCCACTAGTATCTTTATCATTATCTGGATTATTTATATCTCTAACACATAGAAATGCACCCCATAATATAAAACCACTAATTATCAAAAATATCATTCTTTTAAGTATTAATTTAACACTTCTTTTAAGATGTCTTTTCTTAATCATAACTCATCACATCCTTATAATTATATTATACTATAAGACAAGATTTTTAAGAATATTTTCTTCATGCTTTACATAAAAAAACTATTAAATTGATAATAGTTCTTTTACCTTCTTTTTAATTTTCTTAAGATTATTTACTATTATATATGAAACAATTGCTAAGATGTCACCACTAAGTAAATCAATAAATACATGTTGTTTAGTATATAATGTGGCAATCATTATCAATATAGATATTATAAGAGTAAGTATCTTCAAATATAATGGACACTTCTTACACTCAAACATATATAATATAAACAACATACTAACTGCACAATGTAAACTAGGAAAACAATTTTGAGCAGGAGTATCTACCCAAAATACAATTCTTGTTATTAATTCAAGTATGCTATTACCAATAACAATAGGTCTATCTACATAAGTAGGATATATTATAAATATTATATTTGCTATAACTGTACAAAACAGATATGAAATGATATATTTAGTAAAAATATTCTTATCTTTCTTATACAAATAATATGGAATTAAGAATATTAGTAAATACCATATACAATAAGGAATAATAAACCATACATTAAATGGTATTTTACTATCTATAACACCACCAATTAGGTTAGGATTACCTTCAAAGAATTTAGATACAAAGTAACAAAAAGACTGAAATACAATTAATGCCACAGTAAGTATTAAAGGTTTATATTCTATTTTTTTCATAACACATCACAAGAAAATTATACTATAATTTTTAAACTTAATAAAGTTGATTTAAATATTTTTATGTTGTAATATATTTATATAGAGAATAGGTGATATGATGCAAAAGATAATTGATTATTTTAAACAATATATAGGTGTAATTTCTATAGTACTAGCAGTATGTATTCTTCTTACATATAGTCTTTCATACTTCGTTACAAATAGTGATAACCATAGAGCAGCTGAAATGTATGTAGGAGAACTTAAGTATTCAATGACTATCGAAGGGAATAGTACAAATACATTAAGTGTACCAGCAGGTGAAACTATTGTTGATATAAATGTAACTAATCAAAATGAAATAAATACATATTTCAAATTATTATATTTAAAGAATAGTAATGTAACAATTTCATATTATGATGAAACAAAAGATACAGGTGAGGTTTATACTAAGTATTTATCTTCAGGAGAATTATTAGAAAAGGGTATTACTGGTACTTTAAAATTAAAAATAATTAATAATTCTAGTAGTGCACAAACTCTTACTTTTTCAGTAAGTGGAGGTTATAGTACTAATAAACTCACTGATGTAGATGTACCAAGTACATATTCTGAAATTACTACAATGGAGACTACATCTTCAAATACATATTTTTGTAAAACTGGGAATACTCTTAGTCAAGGATTAAAATATATTGACGAACAATATACATATTCATATAAACAACAAGGCTCTTCTAATTCTGGTACTGCATTAAGTTGGGCAAATATAACAACTAATGGTTGGGGTGTACAACTTACTAATAAAGCAAGTACAAATACTGTAAATAGCAAACTATGTACTTATATAAATAATAAACCTACTATCTCCATGACATATATGTTTTCTAATAGTAAAGCATCTTCTATAGATGTAAGTGGTTTTGATACTAGTTATGTAATTGACATGAATAACATGTTTGCAAGTTCACAGGCTACAACTATAAGCGGATTAAATAATTTTAATACAAGTAATGTAACTAATATGCGTTATATGTTTAATACCAGTAAAGTTACTACATTAGATTTAAGTAACTTTAATACAAGTAAAGTAACAAATATGAGTAGTATGTTTAAGCAATCAAGTGCTACTACAATAAATGTAAGTAATTTTAACACAACTAAAGTAACTGATATGCATAATATGTTTGCAAGTTCACAGGCTACAACTATAAACGGATTAAATAATTTTAATACAAGTAATGTAACTAATATGAATAGTATGTTTTATAGTTCTAAAGCACCAGCATTAGATGTAAGTGGCTTTAACACTGCTAAAGTAACTGATATGGGCTTTATGTTTCAAGAAAGTAAATCAACAACTTTAAACGTAAGCAAATTTAATACAAGTAATGTAACTAATATGGGTTATATGTTTAGTTCTACTCAAGTATCTACATTAGATATAAGTAGTTTTAATACAAGCAAAGTTACAAGTATGGAAGGTATGTTTTGGAATAGTAAAGTAACTACGATAAAAGGATTAAATAAATTAAACACAAGCAAAGTAACAACTATGAAAGCAATGTTTAAAAGTACTAATTTAACTACATTAGATTTAAGTAGTTTTAATACAAGTAATGTAACCGACATGGAAGGTATGTTTAATCCTTGCACGAGTTTAACAACATTAGATTTAAGTACTTTTAATACAAGCAAAGTAACTAATATGTCTTATATGTTTAATGGTTCTACGAGCTTAAATACAATATATGTAAGTGATAAATTTGTGACTACAGCAGTTACATCATCAACAAGTATGTTTGGTAATATGCCTAAATTAGTAGGTGGAAACGGAACTAAATACAATAGTTCTTATGTTAATAAAACATATGCTAGAATAGATGGTGGAACAAGTAACCCAGGATACTTTACTGATATTGCTGATAAACCTAAAGAACCGGAATCTTTTGCTACTGATTCGTGGAAAACAATAATAAATGCAGTTAAAAATAATAATATAAGTAAATACAATATAGGAGATACCAAGACAGTAGATATGGGAACGTATGGGACACATACACTACGTATAGCAAATACATCAACTCCAAACGAATGTTCAAGGGCAGGTTTCTCACAAACAGCATGTGGATTTGTGTTAGAGTTTGCAGATATAATAACAACACATAAAATGAATGATACTGCTACAAATGTAGGAGGATGGCCAGCAACAAGCATGAGAACATTTGTAAATAATAATATATATAATGCAATACCAAGTGAAATAAAGAATGCAATAATAGATACAACAGTAGTATCAGGACATGGAAAAAGTGATACAGAAAACTTCACATCAACAGATAAAATATATTTTTTAGCCCCAGGAGAAGTATTTACTGATTGGAATACTAATAGCATATCTTCATATGATACAGCAAAAGATTTAACAAGAACATTAGATTATTATACAAGTATAGGAGTAACAATTAATAATAAAAGTGGAGCAATAAAGAGTGGTAAGTTTTGGTGGTTTCGCGCGGCTTATTTCTCTAGTACTGTCAGTTTCTACATTGTGAGTAGCAGTGGTAACAACAGTTTCGATTCTGCTACTGATACATACGGAGTTGCGCCAGCTTTCCGTATCGGATAGAACACAAAATACAAAATAGGTAAAAGGTGAAAATTTTGAATTTATTAAGTTCAAAATTTTTTATTATATTAAAAGTTACTTAAAAGAAAAAAATATTTTAGATAATTTAATGATAAAATTTGTTTTATTCTTCATTATTTGGACTAGTAAAATTCTCAATTTTCTTGTATAATGTATGCGAGGTGAAGGGGAATGGCAAAACAAACAATATGTTTAGTTGGAAGACCTAATACTGGTAAAAGTACTTTATTTAATAGAATAGTTGGTAAAAAAGTAGCTATTATTGAAGATAAACCAGGAGTAACAAGAGATAGAATTTATAGTGAAGCTTCATACAAAGAAAAACCATTTTATTTGATAGATACTGGTGGTATAGATTTAAGTGAAGGAGACTTCAACGAAGAAATTCGTATGCAAGTAGAAGTTGGTATTGAAGAAAGTGATACTATCATTTTTGTAGTAGACGCAAAAGATGGACTTACTACTAATGACTTACTTATTCGTGATATGTTAAAAAAACAAGATAAGAAAGTTATTGTTGCCATTAATAAAGTAGATAATAAAACTGGACAAGAAAACATATATGAATTTTATAGTTTAGGATTTGATGAATATATTCCTATTTCAGCAGAACATGGAACTGGAGTAAACGATTTATTAAAAATTGTAACTGACGGATATGAACCAGGATATGAAGAAGAAGATAATAACATTAAGATTGCAGTTATTGGAAGACCTAACGTAGGTAAATCTAGTTTAGTAAATGCTCTTCTAAATGAAGAAAGAGTAATCGTAAGTAATGTAGCTGGTACTACTAGAGATGCTATAGATACAAAATTCACTTATAATAAAGAAGAATATACTTTAATAGATACAGCAGGACTTCGTAAAAAAGGTAAAATATTTGAAGCAGTAGAAAAATATAGTCTTTTAAGAAGTATGAAAGCTATAGATAGAAGTGATGTATGTTTACTTGTTCTTGATGCTACAACTGGTATTGTAGAACATGATAAACATATTGCAGGTTATGCTTTAGAAGCAGGAAAACCAGTAGTAATCGTTGTTAATAAATGGGATACAATAGAAAACAAAGATGAAAGTATGAAAGAATGGAAAAAGTCTATTAGTCATAACTTCCAATTCATGGATTATGCTAAAATAGTATTCTTAAGTGCACAAACTAAAAAGAGAATACATACTCTTATGCCAGAAGTATTATCTTCTTATGAAAACTCAATCAAAGAAGTTAAAACAAGCATAATAAATGATATTATAAGAAATGCTTTCATAGAAACCCCACCAGCTTCATATAAAGGTAAAAAACTAAAAGTATATTTCACACATCAATCAGGTACTAAACCACCAAGATTTGATATAGAAGTAAACTCAAAAGGACTAGTGCATTTCTCATATTATAGATACTTAGAAAATAAAATAAGAGAAAATATAGATTTTAGTGGAACGCCAATAATAATACAATTTAAAAACAAAGGAGAGAAAGAATTATAGAAATATAGTTCTTTTTCTTTTAAAACATTATTTATTGTAGTATAATAAACTTATGAAAAAAGAAGTAAAAGAAAAAACTAAAAAATCAAATAAAAAAATATGGACATATATTAAAAAATGTATTCCTTATTTTGCTAAAGAAAAGAAAGCAGTAATAACACTAATAGTATTAAGTTTAGTAATAAGTATATTTAGTTCATTTAGTCCAGCATTAATGGCTAAAATATTAGATTATGCTACTAGTAGTAAATTAGATTTAGCAATAAAATATACTTTTTTAATATTTCTATTAGCAGTATTTATGGAATTTATAGATAACATAATCTTTACAAGAGCATATGTTAAAGTACAAGAAACAGTATCAAATAACATAAAAAAAGATGTAATAAGCGGATACTTTGACATAGATAATAAAGAACTATTAAAAACTTCAAGTGGAGTATTTTTAACTAGAATAACACAAGATCCAAATAATGTAGTAATGGCATTTAACGCATTAAGAGCAAACATATCTAGAATACTTTCTAATATATTTGTATTCATCTATATATTTTATATTAACTTCGTATTAGGTATTATAACTATACTTGGTACCATAACAGTATATATAATTGAAAAAAGAGCTATGGATAAATGGAATGCATACTTAAAAAGAAAAAACAAATTAAGAGATAGAAATACAACTGTTATTAATGAAGGAATAAGAGGATCTCATGATATAAAACTTCTAAATATAGTAGAACATTTTAAAAATAAAATAAATGATAATATAGATGAACTATATAACGATACTATAAAAAGTATGAAAACAGATAGTAATTACACATTTGCAAGAGCATTCACAGTTTATTTATTTACAGGTATTATAATAATATTATCTATTTATTTTGTTAAATTTGATGTAATAACAATATCTTCACTAATTGCAATATTTTTATATAAAGATAGATTATTTACTTCAGTATTATATTTAGCTTGGTCAGAAAGACAATTGAAAGAATTTGCTTTATCCGCGGAACGTATCTTTGAAGTAATAGACCATACAACATATGAAAAAGAACACTATGGTAATAAAAGAGTTAATGAATTATATGGAAAAATTGAATTTAAAGATGTTCACTTCAAATATGATAAAGATGAAGTACTAAAAGGAGTAAACTTTTCTGTAGAACCAAAAGATACAGTCGCCATCGTAGGTAAGAGTGGTAGTGGTAAAAGTACTATTATTAACTTACTAAGTAAGATTTATGAAGTAACTAAAGGTGAAATACTTATAGATGGATATAACGTAAACGATTTAGATAAATTTAGTCTTAGAAATAATATTGCAGTTATAAGTCAAAAACCATATCTATTTAATATGACTATTAAAGAAAATCTACTTTTAGTAAATCCAGACGCATCACAAAAACAAATAGAAAATGTATGTAAAATATGTGAACTTCATGATTATATAATGACTCTTCCTAAAAAATACAATACTATAGTTGGAGAAGGTGGAGTAACACTAAGTGGTGGTGAATGTCAAAGAGTAGCTATCGCAAGAGCACTTCTAAGAAAAACTAATATTATATTATTTGATGAAGCAACAAGTGCATTAGATAATGAAACACAAGCAAATATTCAAAAAGCAATAAACAATATAAGTAGTGAATATACAATGTTAATCGTAGCTCATAGACTTTCAACTATAAAAGATTGTAACAAAATAATAGTAGTAAATGATGGGAAAATATGTGGGATAGGTAGTCATAAAGAACTATATAAAAATAATGAATTATATAGAACATTATATGAAAATGAACTACAAAAGGAAGAAAATGACGAGAATTGATATAGAACTAGTAAAAAGAGGAATTTTTGAAACAAGAAATAAAGCTCAAAATGAAATTAAAAATAAAATAATATTTTGTAATAATATATGTATAACCAAACCATCTTTTGATGTAACAGATACTGATATAATTGAAATAAAAGGTGAAAAATTAAAATATGTATCTCGTGGTGGATTAAAGTTAGAAAAAGCAATAAAAGAATTTAATATTGATTTAAAAAATAAAATTCTTATTGATATTGGTTCTTCTACTGGTGGATTTAGTGATTGTGCACTTCAAAATGGAATTAAAAAAGTTTATGCTATAGATGTTGGAACTAACCAATTTGATAAGAATTTAAGACAAAATAATAAAATTAATCTTTATGAAAATACTGACTTTAGAAATATAGATAATAATATTATTAATGATGCTAATATTGCATCTATTGATGTATCTTTTATATCAGTAACAAAACTAACTAATAAATTAAAAGAATTAACCAATCTAAAAGAAATAATATGCCTTATAAAACCTCAATTTGAGTGTGGAAAAGAATTATCAGATAAATATAGAGGAGTACCACTTAATAAAGAAGTACATAGTACTGTTATAAATAAAGTAATAGAGTCATTCAAAGAAAATGATTACTATATAAATAATCTTACATCATCACCAATAAAAGGTGGTAATGGTAATATAGAATATCTAGCATATTTTAAAAGAGATAATGAAAAGAATATAGACATAGAAAAAGTAATAAACGAAGCATTTAGAGTTTAAGAACAAAATATGATATAATACTTTTAAATAAGTAGAGCTTAACATTACAAATGATACATTAAATGACAAAATAATACACTTTAATGACAAAATAATACACTTTAATGACAAAATAATACACTTTAATGACAAAATTTAAAATTATAAATAAAAAAATGATAATGTAGCATTGAGAAGAAAAATATTTTAGGAGGAATAGAAATGAAATATTTAAAATTTACATTATTCATGTTTATTGTTTGCTTAATGATGTCATATGCAAACATGAACGCAAGAGAAGTTACAGGAGTATCGGGATTTGAAATTAAAGCATATCAAATTGAAACAAGTTTAGGTGATTATGTTACCAAAAGTGAAAATTTTACGAATCATACATATCAAAATATTGGAACAGTAAAATTGTATGGTTCCGGAGAATATACAAATGTGTTAGTTAAAATATGTAATAATAATGGGAAATGCACTAAATATAAAGAGTTTACTACAAATCAAAAACAAAATTATGATGAATCAGAGGCATCATTAAAAGGAAAATATACACTAAAGTTCAAGAATCCAAAATTCACAGCTTATAGACTGAGTCACTCTGGAGTTTGGACATATTAAAAATAAAGGATATTTTTCTTCTCAATTAGTAATAGGAGAATTTTATGAAAAAGTTTATTCAAAATAACAAGGTTTTACTTATATCATTCATGATATTATTCATGTTTACAACATTTCTAGGTATTAAAGTAATTATTAATGATAAAGATTCAGAAGATTTAAGTATAAAAGTAAAAGAAATGTGTAAAGAAACTTTAAAGACTGATCCCACTAATGAAATATGTTTAAAAGCACTAAATGAAGAAAAAACAAAAAGAGATACACTAACTACTTTTAATGAAATACTTAATGATTCAGAATATAGTTTTATATATTTTTTAGCAGTACCATTCTTAATAATTATGTCATCAATGTATGAAATAAGTAAAAGATTTAAATCAGGTGAAATAAAGAATAGGCTAACTAGAGAAAGTTATAATAATTATATAAAAGATGTATTTAAAAGTTCATATAAAAGTATTCTTTTGTGGCCACTAATAACTATGTATGTTTTAGTATTTTCCTACATAATAAGTGGAACATTTGAAGTATCTGCTGAAACTATAGCATTCACTAAAGAAATACTTAGTCATCCAGCACTATTTATATTTTCATATTTGTTAAATACAATATTAATGAGTATCTTCTATATAAATATAGGATTAATCTTAGTACCAGAGAATAGAAACTATTTAGTAACAGTAATAGAAACTATTATGGTATATTATGGTATAACATTAACAAATACATTCTTTATAATAAGTTTTGTCTTAAAAGACTTTAAAGACTCGGAAAAATACTTTGACTTCTTTGATATGTATACTTACAATGATAGGGAACTTATACCATTTAATTTATTATGTCTAGGAGTATCACTCATAAGTTCGCTACTAGTATATTTAAAATATAAAAACAAAGAAAAAATAATAATAAAATTAGAAAAGAATTAGAGGTTAATATGGAAATAATAGTTAAAGCTTTATCAAAAAAATTTAAAAAAGTAACTATACTAGAAAACATAAATATGAAATTTGAAAGTGGAAAAATATATGGTATAGTCGGAAGAAATGGTAGTGGTAAAAGTGTATTCTTAAAAATACTTTGTTCATTTTATAAACCAACAACTGGAGAAGTACTTTATGGTAATATAAATTACAATAGTAATAATAGTTTTCCTCCAAGTGTAAGAGCTCTAATAGAAAAACCAACTTTCTTTCCGGATTTAACTGGTTATGAAAACTTAAAGTTACTAGCAAGCATACAAAATAAAATAGGGAACGAAGAAATAAATAAAACACTTGAATTAGTAAACCTAACTACTGAGAAAAATAAAAAATATAGTGAATACTCACTAGGTACTAAACAAAAACTAGCTATCGCACAAGTATTAATGGAGAGTCCTGACGTGATGATATTTGATGAACTATTTAATGGAATAGAAGAGTCCACAGTAGAAAAGATAAGAAATATTTTATTAGATTTAAAAAACCAAAATAAACTAATTATAGTTACAAGTCATATAAAAGAAGATATAGATGTTTTATCAGATGAAGTATATAAATTTGATAATGGTCATGTGGAACGTATAAAATGAAAAACGATTTTAAATTAATAATATCACTATTACAAAATACTAGATTCAAAGTTACAACCATGATAATTATTCTATTATTCTTTATGTCTCTTGGAAACATAATAAACAACATGACTATGATAAATGGTATATATAGTACATTATCTTGGAACTTTTTTATAATGGTTTTACTATTTCTATTTATCTTTAATACTTATAATATCTATATTGAGTTAGTTAAAAATTATTCATTTTTAATAAGAATAAAAAACTACAAAGAATTCTTTTGTAAAATTATAAAGTTTATATTTATATCAAACTTAATAATTTATCTAATAGTATTATTTTTAGTACTAGTTGCATCTATTTTAAAAACAGGTATGAATACAAAAATAGAAATACTAAATAATTATAACATTACTAATCTTACATACTTAATATTTCATATAATAAGAAGTTATTTCATATTAAATATGATTGTCATTATATTAGTTAGTTTATACAAAACGATTAAAGAAGAAATAGTTGTAATCATTTCTGGAATTATACCGCTTAGCATAGTTGCGTTAACGCCACTTATGAAAGAAAGAGTAATAGACTCAGTATTTAAGTTACCTTTATATTATGGAGATTATTTTATAGGCAATAGTTATACTACTTTTACATTTGAAGTATGTATGTCTATTTTATTCATATCTATATTATTTTTAATAACTAAAATACTAATAGAAATAGTTTCCAAAAAGAGCATAGATTTAGGGTTTTAGAATACTAAATAAGCAAAATAAATAATAAACTTAATGAAAACGATAAAAACTTAGAAAATATCGTTGACATTAAGCTTTTTTAATGATATTATTAACTAGATTTCAGGTTTTCTCGTGCAGAAAACTTAAAAAAATAGTGATTTTGATACACCTGGAAATGTGTATTAAGAAAGGAGACAAATAATGCCTACAATTAATCAATTAGTAAGAAAGAGTAGAACTGACAAAACTAAAAAGAGTAAAAGTCCAGTATTAAATGTTGGATATAACTCAAAAGATAAGAAGAGAACAAATAATACTTCACCACAAAAACGTGGAGTTTGTACTCGTGTATCTACTAAAACTCCTAAAAAACCAAACTCAGCTTTAAGAAAAATCGCTAGAGTTAGATTAAGTAACGGATATGAAGTTACTTGCTACATTGGTGGAGAAGGACATAACTTACAAGAACACAGCGTTGTTCTAATTAGAGGTGGACGTGTTAAAGACCTTATCGGTGTTCGTTATCATATTGTTCGTGGTACTTTAGATACTGCTGGTATTGATAAGAGACGTCAAGGAAGAAGTAAATACGGAACTAAGAAACCTAAGAAAAATTAATAATAAATAAATTACTAATAAGAAAGGAGATAATGACATGCGTAAGAAACAAGCAATTAAGAGAGATGTTTTAGCAGATCCAATATATGGTTCAAAAATGGTTACTAAGCTAATCAATGGAATCATGCAAGATGGAAAAAAAGGAACTGCTCAAAAAATAGTTAACAATGCTCTTGAAATAGTTAGAGAAAAAACTAATAAAGATCCTTTAGAAGTTTTAAATCAAGCATTTGAAAACATCAAACCAGCTTTAGAAATAAAGAGTAGACGTGTAGGCGGAAGTAACTATTCTGTACCTATGGAAGTTCGTGAAGATAGAGCTAACGCTTTAATGCTTCGTTGGTTAATCCAATATGCTAAAGGTAGAAACGGAAAAGGTATGGCAGAAAATTTAGCTGCTGAAATAATCGATGCTTCAAACGGAATAGGTGGAGCAGTTAAGAAACGTGAAGATACTCATAAAATGGCAGAAGCTAATAAAGCATATGCTCATTATAGATGGTAAGAAGGGAGAACACTTATGGCACGTGATGTATCGTTAGAAAAAACACGTAATATAGGAATTATGGCTCATATTGATGCTGGTAAAACAACAACTACTGAGAGAATTCTATATTTAGGTGGAAACATCCATAAAATTGGTGAAACTCATGATGGAGCTTCTCAAATGGACTGGATGGATCAAGAAAAAGAAAGAGGTATAACAATTACTAGTGCTGCAACAACTGTACACTGGAATGGTTATAGATTCAATATAATAGATACTCCGGGACACGTAGACTTCACTATTGAAGTTGCTCGTAGTTTAAGAGTACTTGATGGTGCTGTTGCATTAATCGATGCTCAAGCAGGAGTAGAAACTCAAACTGAACAAGTTTGGAGACAAGCAAATGATTATATGGTTCCAAGAATGATTTGTGCAAATAAGATGGAAAAAATGGGTGCTGACTTTGATTACTCAATGGAATCAATTCATCATAGACTATCTGAAAAAGCAGAAGCAATCATGTTACCAATCGGAGCTGAAGATCATTTTACAGGATATGTAGATTTAGTTACAATGAAAGCTTATAAATACGATGGAACAGCTGCTCAAAATCTAGAAGAAATTGAAATTCCAGCTGACATGGTAGATAAAGCAGAAGAAGCAAGAGGAAAATTAATTGAAGCTGTAGCTGATTTCTCTGATGAATTAATGGAAAAATATTTAGAAGGAGAAGAAGTTAGCGTTGATTTATTAAAATCAGCAATAAGAAAAGCTACATTAGCTGTTAAATTCTTCCCAGTATTATGTGCTGATGCCCTAGGAGACAAAGGTACTCGTACATTAATGGATGCAGTTATTGATTACTTACCAGCTCCAACTGATATCGCAGCTGTTAAGGGTGAAGACTTAAATGGTAAACCAATCGAAAGAAAAGCTAGTGATAGCGAACCATTTAGTGCACTTGCATTCAAAGTTATGAACGACCCATTCGTTGGAAACTTAACATTCTTCCGTGTATACTCTGGTGTACTTAAATCAGGAAGTTATGTTATGAACTCAACTAAGGGAGAAAAAGAAAGAATCGGACGTATTCTTCAAATGCATGCTAATCAAAGAAAAGAAATAGGAGAAGTATATGCAGGAGAAATTGCTGCTGCTGTAGGTCTTAAAGATACTACAACTGGAGATACACTTTGTGATGAAAAACATCAAGTTATTCTTGAAAA
>SFTR01000130.1 GCA_004560915.1 bacterium
AAGAGCTGTTTTATTAGTTGGAATAGCACCTGCTTTATACAAATTACTTACAGCCGTAGCATCAAAAAACGGAACATAATCTTTTAAAGTGTTAGATGAACCAGTTGATAATATTCCCTTAGTTGAATAATTATCTTTAATTCCAAAAGGTATACCAGAAAGTAAATTATCAGTAACTTTACCTCCTTTAGCATCATCTAAAATAGTTACAAAAGCATTATATTTATTTTCTACTTCATGAGACATTTTAATAGATTCCTTAACAAGTTCATCACTAGTAACTTTACCACTTATTAAATCCTCATGTAATTCTTTAATAGTTTTATTTAGCATTATTTACACCACCTTTGGTAAAACTACTGAAGCACCATCATTTAGATCAGAGTTAGCAAGTAATTCTTCTCTTGGAATAGACTCTTCAAAAACATCTTCTCTTAATTCAGCGTAAAAATCATCAAGAGCATGAGTCATAGGTAAAACTTCACTTATATTTTCAATCTCATTTATTTTATTAATATTTTTATCTATAATTTCAAACTCATCAAATACCATATCAGTTTCTTCATCAGTTAAACCAATCATCAGTAAATCAGCAAGTTTTCTTATTTTTTCTTTTGTAAAATCCATAAATCCTCCTTAACTTAAAGAAAAAAGAATAAATATTCTTTCTCCTATGGATATAATCTATTAGGTCCTCTAAAGATAAACTGTGCATCCCTAATATGGTCAAGTCCTAATAACAATAATGTTAATCTATCTACTCCAATTGCAAATCCGCCATGAGGTGGCATGCCATATTTAAAGAATTGCATGTAAAATTCAACATCCTTAGTTAAACCTTTTTCATCCGCATTATGTCTTAAATGATCATATCTATGTTCTCTTTGTGATCCACTAGTTATTTCCATACCTCTCCATAATAAGTCATATCCTAAAGGCATATCATTTTCATCTCTCATATGATAGAAAGGTCTTTTAGCTTTACTATAATCAGTTATGAATAAGAATTCAGAACCATACTCTTCCATCGCAAATTTACAAGCTAACTTCTCAGTTTCCGCATTTAAATCTCCAATATCATGTTCTGGAATTTTATAACCATATCTTTTTTCTAATTCTTTATATAAATCAAATAACTTAATTTTAGGAAAAGCCTTATTAGGAACAATAACTTCTTGTCCAAATCTTTCTTTAATTATATCTCCAAAATTTTCTTTTAATTTTCCAAGTGCATAAGTAAGCATTTCTTCTTCTAAATGCATAACATCTTCATATGAATTAATATAAGCAAATTCAAGGTCAAAAGATGTAAACTCAGTACAATGTCTATTAGTGTTAGAGTTCTCTGCTCTAAATGCCGGAGCAACTTCAAAAACTCTTTCTAAACCAGAAGCAATAGCCATTTGTTTATAAAATTGAGGACTTTGAGCTAAATAAGCTTTATCATTAAAATATTTAACTTCAAACACAGATGAACCAGATTCAGAAGCTGTACCTATAATCTTAGGAGTATGAATTTCAGTAAAATCTTGATTATATAAATAATCTCTTAAATATTTAACAAACGCACTTCGAATAGGCATAATATATTCTTTAGCATCACATCTTAAATCAATCCATCTATAATCTAACTTCTTATCAGGTAATGCATTTTCTTCAATTGGGTAAGCTTCTGCTAGTGATAAAACCTCTACATCATCTGGTAAAAATTCTTTACCACCATCTTTAACATATTCACTCATAACCATTTTACCAGTAAATGATACAAAAGAACCAGTTGTTAAAGCAGCACATTTCTCAGCAAGTTCTTCTTTAATCTTATCAACTGAAACTTGAATATATCCAGTTCTATCTTTTAATTTAATAAAAATCATATACTTAGTATTTCTAATAGTTTTAATCATTCCTGAAATTTTGGATAATTCATTCTCTTCTAAATTTTTAATTAATACTCTTTCCATAAATAATCCTTTCTAAAAATTAAAATTCACAATTTCCTGGTGTTCTTGGATAAGGAATAACATCACGAATATTATCAATACCTGTAATATAAATAAGTAATCTTTCAAATCCCATACCAAATCCAGAATGTATACAAGTACCATATTTTCTTAAATCTAAATACCAAGAAAGTTCTTCTTTATTCATTCCTAGTTCATCCATACGTTTTACTAATTTTTCATAACTTTCTTCTCTCTGAGATCCACCCATCAATTCACCAGCACCTGGTACTTCTAAATCAACAGCAGCAACTGTTTCTCCATCTTCATTTTGTTTCATATAAAATGCTTTAATATCTTTTGGCCAATTCTTAATAAATACTGGTCCATTAAAGTATTCAGTAATATATTTTTCATGTTCTTTAGCAATATCTTCACCATATTCAGGTTCAAATTCCCACTTAACATCAGCATTTTTTAAAATAGTAATAACATCTTTATGATCAATTCTTATAAATTTACTATTAACTAATCTAGTTAACTTATCTATTAATCCTTTTTCTACAAATTGATCTAAGAATTTCATTTCATCTTTCGCATTTTCTAAAACATAACTAACAACATATTTAAGCATATCTTCCATTATATCCATATCGCCTTCTAAATCACAAAAGGAAATTTCCGGCTCAATCATCCAGAACTCAGAAGCATGAACTTTCGTATTTGAGTTTTCTGCTCTAAAAGTAGGACCAAAAGTATAAGTTTTCTTAAATGCAGTTGCAAATGTCTCAGCCTCTAATTG
>SFTR01000131.1 GCA_004560915.1 bacterium
ATTCCTTTAGCACTACTTATCATTAGACTTGAAATATATACTGATAACTCATATAGTCTTTTATCATAAATGCCATTAAAGAAATCAATTGTTTCTTTTACTTCAAGAGCATTACCTATATTTTTTCCAAGTGGAATATTCATATCACTCAAAGTACATATTACTTTCTTTCCGTAGTATTCTCCGATCTTAACCATTGTTTTAGCAAGTGAAGTTGCACTCTTAATATTTTTCATAAATGCACCTTTGCCTACTTTAAGATCTATTACTATTACATCACTTCCACTAGCTATTTTCTTTGACATTATTGAACTTGCAATAAGTGGTATTGAGTCTACTGCTCCTATTTCATTTCTAAGAGCATATATTTTTTTATCAGCTACTGCGATTTTTTCGCTTTGACTTATTACTGCACAACCAACTGTGTCTAACATACGAAGAAATTCTTTTTTACTTAGTTTTAGTTTGTATCCAGTAATACTTTCCAGTTTGTCAACAGTACCGCCTGTAAGGCCTAAACCTCTTCCACTCATTTTAGGAACAGCTACGCCTGCGCAAGCAACTATTGGAGAAACTATTAAAGTTATTTTGTCTCCTACTCCTCCAGTTGAGTGTTTGTCTACTACCTTTTTATCTAAAGATGATAAATCAATTATTTCACCACTTTTAATCATTACATCAGTAAGATAATATGTTTCATCCATAGAAAGTCCATTATGATAAATTGCCCATACGAATCCACTCATAGTTTCATCATTTATTCTTCCTTTTACATAGCTATTTACCATATATTCTATTTCTTTATATTCTAGTTTTTGTTTATTATTAACTTTTTCTGTAATTTCAACTGCTTTCATAATTCACCTATCCTATAGAGTATTATACTATAAAATGTATTGTTTTTGAATATAATTCAAAATAAAAAACACAAATTATGTGTTCTATTTCTTCTTTTTAGTTGATTTACTTTTGCCTATTCCTATTCCTTTAAATAAAGTTCTACCAATACCATTTTCTAGTACACCTTTTACTGTGCCTCTAGTATCAAAACCTAAAACATCATCTACTTTGTCAAATGTTTCTTTTACTTTGTCAAAACTACGATCAGTTAATGTTTTATTAGTGATAGCATCTGTTACTTTATTTACAAATTTCATTGCTTCGATTGTTCCTGAAAATTCTAAAGTAATATTTGATTTAACTGCTTGTATTGTTACTTTATTTCCTTTTTGATTTACTTGTGTCTTATTATTAAATGTTTTAATATCTTTTAATTCTATTTCATCAAATAACTTTTTTTCTTCTTTCTTATTTAATAATCCTGATGTTTTTGTTATTTCTTCTAATATTATTCTTTTTGATGTTAAGGTTAAATCAATGTTGTTTTTTAGTTCTAGTGAATTACCAGATAATCTTGCTTCATATAATATTACTTCATCTTCTTTGATTTCAAAATTACTCATTAGTATTCAAACTCCTTAAAACTCATTTCTTATTTCATTGTATCATAATTATTATATTATTGATACATTAATATTCATAATAGAATTTGTAATTTTCGCGAATTTTTTTATCTTTTGTTTTAATTCATTTGTGTTTATACAAGTTATAGTTTCCTTTAATTTAGATTAACACATTAATTTTTTATATGATATTATTTTTTTATGAAGTGGTTCCATCGTTAATCAGAGTGGCACTTCTTTTAATTAAAGTTTAAAATTTATTGACATTGTTAAATTTTGTATGTTAAAATTTATTCACTGAAATTGGTTTAGTTCCGCTAGGAACCGTAGTCATTTTCTTAAAGATATGATCTTGCTGAATTATCAGTGTGGTCATATCTTTTTTATAATAAATTAATTTTGAACCCAGTGGTTCATTTTTTAATAATTAAGTAACAAAAGCAGAATTAATCTGCTTTTCTACTACTTAAGAATGATACTTTTTCTGCGACTACTTCCATACTATATTTCTTTTCATTTTCTTTTTCATAAGTGTTCACTTGAATACGACCTTTTATTCCAACAATATCACCTTTTTTACAATATTCGCAAGTTGTTTCTGCGATTCCTGCCCATAGAACACATCTAATAAAGTCTGTATCATAATTACCATCCATATTTTTATATGCTCTTGGAACGGCTACTGTTATGATAGTCATTTTCTTATTATTTTCTGTTGTAGATATCTCTGGGTCAGCTACTAAACGACCTGCTAAGACTACTTGATTTAACATATTTCCTCCTTTCGTAAGAGGAATATAACATAATAGAAATTTAATAACAAATTGGTAAAATTCAATAATCAAGTAGTAATTTTGGTGTAAAATTTTGTTTTCTATTAGAGATAATTTAATTATCAATAGAGTTTTTTCTAGTAAAATTTAAAAATTAGCAAATTTTAAAATTTCTTGTTTTTTCTTTAAAGCATCAATTAGAATATCTATTTCTTCATAAGTGTTATAAAAATATAAACTTATTCTTACAGTATCTTCTTTATTATCACCCATTTTAGCACAGTGTTTTCCACTTCTTACACATATACCTTTGGTATTCAAATAAAGTCCTAGATCTCCTGATAATACTCCATCTATATTTATAATAACAGTGCTTCCTTCATTATATTTATTATATATCTTTATATAAGGTATCTTCTCTAATTCCTGTATCAAGTATTTTCTTAAGTATTTTTCTTTTCTTTCTATTTCTTT